>NZ_JBHXBG010000092.1:0-22612 GCF_042726755.1 Promicromonospora sp. NPDC060271
GTCATTCAACCGACCGATCTCAGTGCAACCGACCGAAGTCATGAGCAACGCCATGCAACGGACCGAAGTCACCGAGCACGTCCCAACAATGGACCGAAGTCAGAGGGGTGCGCGAAGGGGCGATCGTGCGCAGCGGCGTGAATCGCGCGCCGGAGCGCACAACGGGTGCAGCGTCGCCAGTGCGGGGCGGGGGCGTAGTTCCAGGCCGTTCCCACGCCGTAATGACATAATGTGCATTATCGGTTTTGCTCTGATCTGGCCGTACAGCCCGATCCACGACGCGAAGATGCCGTGATGACGTGCCAGACTGCGGCCGTGGCTCAGCACACGTCGTCGCCCTACGAACCAGCATCAGCGCCAGGATCTCCACCAGGATCGTCACCGGGAACAGGGCTGTCGGCGGAGTCGTCGGTACCGGCCGCTGCTGTGCCACCAGCCGCGCCACCGCCGTCGTCAGCCGCCGCTGTGCCACCAGCCTCACCAGGGCCGGCCGAGCTCGTCGAGAGCCTGACCGCCTGGGCACGTGAGACCCCGTGGGTCGAGTGGCTCGAGCTCGCCGGTTCGCTGGGACGAGGCGCCGGAGACGAGCACTCGGACATCGACGCCGGTGTCGGTCTGCTGGACGGCGGCGACCTGGACGCCGTCGAACGTGCGGTGACCGAGTTCGCCCCTACGGCCGCCGTGCTGCGCCAGCCGTTCGGGCCGGAGACGACACACCTGGTCTGCATCTACCAGGACGGGCGGCAGGTCTCGCTCGTCGTGATGCCGTCGGCGTCGCGCACCGGTCTCGCACCCGAAGCCGTCGCCCTGGTGGACAAATTGGACAGGCTTTCCACGTCGCTGGATCGGGCGACGTGGGATCCCGATGCTGACGGACGGCGTGAATGGACCTTCCTTGCCTGTATCGCCGCAGGTGACGCGCTCAAACACGCCCGCAGGGGCACCTTGTGGAGGGCGCTGCGCAGCCTGACCGAGGCGCGTGACCTGTACCTCCAACTGGTCGCCGCACAGGAACAGGTGGTCTTCCCGCAGTACGGGGCCGTCAGCCTGGAGAACGCCGGCCGGCCCGTGCCCGACGGGCTGGCCGCCACCCTCGTCGGCTCCCCCGACCACGATGCCGTGGTCGACGCCGTCCAGGCGCTCCTGTCGCTTCTCGCACCGTTCGTCGCGGAGCACGGGCTCGAGGAGCTCTGCCGCGCCCTACACCTGGACGTCCAGGTGGACGCCCGCAGCGAGGAATCACCGCGATGACCTCCGTGCACGCCGTTCATGAGCTCGCCGAAGCACTGCTTGCCCGTCCGACGGTCCGTCTCGGTGACGACGTCGAACCGGCCTGGCGGGACGCGATCGCCGCCTGGGCTCGCGCGAACGGCCTGGAGCTCACGCGGGACGCCGCGACGCTCGCGATCACGACGAGGCCGGCACATGCGGCGGGTGCTTCCTGGGTGCACTCCCCCTTCGCCGGTGTAGAGCACCTGGCGCCGGCCCTCCCGGACCAGGTGCTCCTGACCCGCACCACCGGGACGATGCCGCTGCGCATAGCCGAGTACGTGCTGACCTGGGTGCTTGCCGAACGCTGGCAGACGGCCCGGTACGTCGCCGACTCGGCGACGGCGACGTGGGACCCGTCGAACCCGCCCGTGCCACCCGCCCGTGACGGTGCGGTGGTGATCGGTACCGGCGCCGTCGGGCGTGCGATCGCCAGGACCCTCGCCGCCGTCGGGCACCGGGTCACGGGCCTCAGCAGGAGCGGGCGGCCGGACGACGCCTTCGACGTCGTGCTCCCCCTCGCCGAGCTGGGCCGGACGCCCGCCCTCGACGCGTCAGGGGCCGACGTCCTCGTGCTCGCACTCCCCCACACCCCGCAGACCGCCGGGATGATCACTCCGGAGCTGCTGGGGGCGTTCGACGGGGTGCACCTGGTCAACATCGGTCGCGGTTCGGCGGTCCGCACCGACACGCTGCTGGGCGCGATCGCGACCGGGCACGTCCGGCACGCGACCCTCGACGTCACCGAGGAGGAACCCCTCGGCGCCTCGTCTCCCCTGTGGCGTCGTCCCGAGATCACCGTGACGCCCCACGTCTCGGGCCTGACGCTGCCCTCGGACGTCGTGGTGGGCCTCGACGCGGCCCTGACGGAGATCCGGGCCGGCGTCCGCCCGGCGTCGGCGGTCACGCCGGGCCTCGGCTACTGAGGCGGGGCGATCGGCCACTCCTCGAAGGCTGTGCAACGGCCGTCGTCGTCGAGCTCGATGATCCAGAGGTCGAGCCAGCGATCACCGGACCCGCCGTACTCGACGCGCACGCGGACGACCGCCGTCGGGCCTTCCACCGCCACCACCTCGGCGGACATGGTGAACGACTCGTCCGGACCGTCACGATGGGACTCCCAGAACTCCGCGAGCGCCGGCAGGCCGACGATGGGTGCCGCCCAGGGTGAGGTCTTGTAGGTGGCGTCGGTGGTGAACAGGTCGGTGAGGGCGTCGGTGCCTGGTGTGCGCCAGAGGCGTTCGTAGGTGTTGATCCAGGTCTGGACGGTGGTGTGCTGGGTCATGTCTCGAGGTTAGTCAGCCGTCCTGGAGCGCGGGGCGGTCGACCTGTGCGGCGAGGTCGTGTGGTGCCTGGATGCAGTAGGAGTCGGTGAGGAGCTCGGCGAGCTCGTCCCAGTCGGTGTGCTGGTCGAGGATGAGGCCGACGACGTTGGTGCCCCAGCTGGCCTTGAAGTACTGGGGGCCGAGGTGGGGGAAGGCTTCTACCTCGTCTGGTTCGGCGCGGAAGGTGATGCGGACGAGGCCGTCCTCTCCCCCGAAGACGTGCCCGACGGTGGCGTCGCGGACCTTCCAGGCGACGCCGGTCCAGGCGTCGTGCTCTGCGCATTCCGGGAGGGGTTCCAGGATGGCGGCGAGGCGTTGGACGGTGTCGGTTGGGACGGGGGCTCGTTCGCTCACGGCAGGAGTCTTGCACCAGTCACTGACACGGTCCTCGGGCGGGGCCGGCAGGGCCGGCAGAGTGGTCAGACGAGGCCGAGCTCTCGTGCGCGTACGCCGGCCTGGAAGCGGGACTCGGCGCCGAGGGCGTCCATGAGCTCGGCGACGCGGCGTCGGTAGGTGCGTACGCCGAGGCCGAGGGTTCGGGCGGCGGCCTCGTCCTTGGCTCCCTGGCTCAGCAGGTCGAGGACCTGGGGTGCGAGGTGGCGGATCTCGGCGATCTGGGTGTCGTAGACGTCGAGCTCGGTGGCCGAGTGCCAGGCGGCGTCGAACAGGGAGGTCACTGCCTGTACCGCCTCGCGCTGGGTGATGACGGTGTAGCTGCGCCGTCCGGCGGTGAGGTCGCCGGCGAGGATCACCAGGCGGCGGTCGAGGATGATCGTCTCGTTGATCTCCTGGGTCGTGACGCGGACGTGTGCGCCGTGCCGGTCGCGGTCGCGGGCGAGGTTTCGTGCGGCGACCTGGTCGAGCAGGAGTGCGGACCGGTACATCTTGCGCAGGCGGGCGCCGGCTGGTCGTCGTTCGCGGACCATGCCGGTGAACTCGGGTGCGGACTGTGCGGCGGCCCAGGTGGCGAGGCCGTTGGCCGCGCAGGCGACGTCGGTCGCGGTGGTGAACAGGTGCCTGGTCCGCTCGAAGAGCTCCTGCTCGCCGTGCACGATGGTGACGGCTTCCCCGGTCTGCATGTGTTCGATTATGGGTTCGATCCCGCCGGCGGCGCTCCCCCGCGCCGGGGTCGGCAGCTTGTTGCCATCCTGACGGCTCCGGGTCGGGGCGGCGTGATGCTGGCTGTATGACGACAGACGTGAACACGACAGCAGCGAGCGCCCCGGCTACCCCGGATGCGGCGGCGGCCGGTACCTGGCGGCTCGGGGACCGTACGGTCAACCGGGTGGGGCTCGGGGCGATGCGGTTGGTGGGGATGCCCGGGGACGAGGTGCCGCGTGGCCGGGACGGTTCGACGGCGGTCCTGCGCCGAGCCGTCGAGCTCGGGGTGAACCACATCGACACGGCGGCGTTCTACTTCATGCCGTTGCGTTCGGCCAACGAGCTGATCAGCACTGCCCTGCAGCCCTATGGGGAGGACCTGACGATCACCACGAAGGTCGGGCCGTCCCGGGCCCGGGACGGCGCGTTCGAGCACATGGCGCGCCCTGAGGAGCTGCGCGCCCAGGTCGAGGAGAACATCCGTCAGCTGGGTCGCGACCATCTCGACGTCGTGAACCTGCGGTGGGGTACGCGGATGGCCGGTGAGGGGCGCGAGCCGGAGTCGGTCGCCGAGCACTTCGGGGCGCTCGCGGACCTGCGCTCCGCTGGTCTGGTGCGGCACCTCGGTATCTCCAACGTGCTGCCGGAGCAGCTTCTGGAGGCGATGTCGGTCGCTCCTGTGGTGTGCGTGCAGAACCAGTACGGTCTGACCAGCCGGGAGGACGACGCCCTGGTGACCCTGTGCGGTGAGCACGGTATCGCGTTCGTGCCGTTCTTCTCGGTCGGGGCGGCGGTGCCGGGGGCCGCGCTGAGCGGTGGTCCGGACGAGACCGGTCGGGCGGAGGTGGCGGCGGTGGCCGCCGCGCACGGTGCGACGCCGGCGCAGGTCCGCCTGGCGTGGACCCTGCACCGGGGGCCGCACGTCATCGCGATCCCCGGTACGGGGAACGTGGCGCACCTGGAGGAGAACGTCGCGGCGGGAGCCCTGCGGCTGACGGACGAAGAGCTGGCGGTGCTGGACGGCGTCGGCGGGGACGGTGGCCGCGGCTGAGGGCTGGACGCGCGGGCGGGGCCTGACCGACGTCGTCGTCGGCCGGGCCCCGCCCGGTGCCGCGTGTGCTGGAACTGTGGCTACCGGTACTGCGCGGCGATCGGGCAGTCCATGGGGTCGGCGTAGCCGAGCCCCACGCGGTTGAGGTACGCGGTGATGATGCCGTAGGACTCGAACAGGCCGGTCTCGGTGTAGGGGATGTCGCGCTCGGCGCAGAACGCCTGGACGATCGGTCGGACCTGCTTCAGGTTGGCGCTGGCCATCCGCGGGAAGACGTGGTGCTCGATCTGGTAGTTCAGGCCACCCATGGCGATGTCGGTGAACCAGCCGCCGCGGATGTTGCGGGAGGTGAGCACCTGGCGGCGCAGGAAGTCGATCGTGAGGTCCTTGGGCAGCAGCGGCATGCCCTTGTGGTTCGGTGCGAAGGTCGCGCCCATGTACAGGCCGAACGTCGCGAGCTGTACGGCCATGAACGCGGCGCCGAGGGCCGGGCCGAGCGTGAGGAGGACGAGCGTCGGGAACCCGATGAGCCGGAGGCCGAGGAGCCAGATCTCGGTGGCGCGGTGCTTGATCGCCGGTGTGGTTGCGAGGGTCTGGACGGCGTTGAGGTGCAGCGACGGGCCGAAGAACGTCAGCAGCGGGAAGAACAGGTAGCCCTGGTGGCGGGTGACCCAGCCCATGAACCCGGTGCGGCCGACCTCTTCGCCGGGTACGAACACGAGCGCCCCGGTCTCGATGTCGCCGTCCTTGCCGATCACGTTGGGGTTGCCGTGGTGCTTGTTGTGCTTGCGGGCCCACCAGCCGTGGCTGAGGCCGACGACGAGGTTGGCGATGATGCGTCCTGCCCACTCGTTGTGCCGTCCGGAGCGGAAGATCTGCAGGTGCCCGGCGTCATGGCCGAGGAATGCCCACTGGGTGAACACGATGCCGAACAGGACGGCCACCGCGAGCTGCCACCACGTGTCGCCCAGCGTCAGCAGCAGCGTGAAGGCGAGCGCCAGGCCCGCCACGAGGAAGGCCGTACGGGCCGCGTACCAGCCGAGGCGCCGCCCCATCAGGCCGGCGGCGGTGGCGCGCTCGGCGAGATCGAAGTAGTCGTTGGTCTGCTGGTTGCGCGCGGTGCGTGCTGGGCGGGGCGGGCGGGCCGAGCGAGGCGGCGCTTCGGTCGTGGTCGTCATGGGTGTCAACCTAGGAACCGGGTTGCTGGTCGCGCGTCCCCCGCGGGAGCCAATCTCACCCCCTACGTGAGTAGTGGGTGGCCTCACCTCCGTGAGCAACCTACGTGAGCAGCGGGTCGTCGTCCTCGACGACGGGGAGGGTCGCGGAGAGCTCGAAGCCGCCGTCCGGTGTGGGGCCGGAGGTGACCGTGCCGCCGAGGGCGGCCGCGCGCTCGCGGATGCCGGCCAGGCCCAGCCGGGCGCCCGGGGTGGGTTCGTCGCTGCGGGCGGGGGCCGTGTTGGTGACGACGACGCGCAGGTCGTGCCCGTCGTCGGTGACCGTGACGGTGATCGCGGCGCCGGGAGCGTGCCGCAGGGCGTTGCTCAGGGCTTCCTGGACGACGCGGAAGCCGGTGAGCCCTACCGCCTCGGGGACCGCTGCCTCGGTGCCCTTGTAGGCGATCTCTGCGCCGGACGCGCGGGTGGATCTGACGAGCTCCTCGATGTCGGCGAGGCCGGGCATGGGGGCGGTGGGGGCGCTGTCGTGGCCGCGCAGGATGCCGAGCAGGCCGCGCATCTCGCTCAGGGCGCGCCGGGAGGAGGCGGCGATCTCCTCGAACTCCTGCTGGATGGTCTCGTCGAGGCCGGGCTGCCGGTAGCGCGCGGTCGAGGCCTGGACGGTGATGACGGACATGCTGTGCGCGACGACGTCGTGCAGCTCGCGCGCGATCCTGTTGCGCTCCTCGAGCTCGCGGCGCCGGCCGGCCTCGGCGGCGCTGAGGCGTTCGGCCTGCTCCATACGGACGACGCTCAGGATCCACAAGCGCACGAGCACACCGACCAGCGCGATGGCGGCGCTGAGCGAGACCAGCACGACGCCGTTGGCGACGGCCGACTCGCCGGCGTCGTCCACGATCAGCGCGGGCGCGAGGACCGTCAGCATGGCCCCCGCGAGCCACAGGGACGCCGCCCAGTACCAAGGGTGGCGCAGGGCGAGCACGAACACCGTCAGGCAGTGCGTGAGCAGCACGGTGACCGGCCACGGCCAGGGCCACGCGGGGGCAGCGTTCGCGGTGACGATCATCAGGCCGAGGGCGGCAGGGATGGACGCGCCGAGCCCGGCCCAGGCCCAGCGCAGCGCCATGATCGCGGCGGCGCAGTGCACGATGGTCAGGGCCATGGCGGCCGCCGGGTGGGTGTGGTACCCGGACGCGGTCACCGGCCAGCCGACGGCGACGAGCGCGACCGCGGTGACGGAGACCACCGTCCACATCCAGACGACCTCGCGCCGGGCGATCGAGAACGTGCTGAGGTCCAGGCGGGTCAGCGAGCGCAGCCGCCAGTAGCGGGCGCCGCGGCTGGCGGCCGCTACGGCGCTCGGTACCTGTGGACGAGCATGGGGGTGGTCCATTCTCCGCAGGCTATGCGTCCCTCGTGTACGGCGCGTCACCCGCGAGAGGGATCCGGCGTCATACTTTCGGGTTTCGTCTCGGCCGTCGGTTACTTTGGTCCTATGCCGCCAGCCCCCGAAGGTGCCGACAGCGCGATCCGGGTGCTGATCGTGGACGACCAGTCGATGATCCGGGCCGGGTTCGCCGCCCTCCTGGACGCGCACGAGGGGATCACGGTCGTCGGCACGGCCGAGGACGGTGACGGGATCTGCGACGTCGTGCGCCGTACCCGGCCCGACGTCGTGCTGATGGACATCCGCATGCCGAAGGTCAACGGGCTGGACGCGACCCGCTCGATCATGGCCATGCCCGGCACACCGCCGAGGGTGATCATGCTGACCACGTTCGACGCCGACGACTACGTGTTCTCGGCCCTGCGGGCGGGCGCGAGCGGCTTCCTGCTGAAGGACTCCCCGCCCGAGGAGCTCACCCAGGCCGTCCGCGTGGTCGCGGCGGGCGAGGCGCTCCTGTCCCCGAAGATCACGCGGGCCCTCATCGCCGACTACGCGGCCCGCCCGGAACGGCCCGTCTCGGCGGACGCCACCCTGTCCGCGCTGACCGACCGCGAGCTCGACGTCATGAAGCTGGTCGCAGCGGGCCAGTCCAACGCCGAGATCGCCACCGAGCTGTACCTGGCCGAGCAGACGGTCAAGACGCACGTCTCACGCATCCTGAACAAGCTCGAGCTGCGCGACCGGACCCAGATGGTGGTCTGCGCGTACGAGTCGGGCCTGGTGCGCGCGAACCGCTGACCCGCCTGCCGACCCGCGGGCCGGCAGGCGCGCACGGGCTACTCCCCCACGTAACGCGCCAGGTGCTCGCCGGTGAGCGTCGGCCGGCCCTGCCTCGCCTGCGCCACCAGGTCCGCCGGGGTCCCCTCGAAGACGATGCGGCCGCCGTCGTGCCCCGCGCCGGGGCCGAGGTCGATGATCCAGTCCGCGTGCGCCATGACCGCCTGGTGGTGCTCGATCACGATGACCGACTTGCCCGACTCGACGAGGCGGTCCAGGAGGGCGAGCAGGTTCTCGACGTCCGCCAGGTGCAGACCCGTTGTGGGCTCGTCGAGCACGTAGACGCCGCCCTCTCGGGCCATCTCGACGGCCAGCTTGAGGCGCTGCCGCTCTCCCCCGGACAGCGTCGTCAGCGGCTGGCCGATACCCAGGTAGCCGAGACCGACGTCGGACAGCCGCTCCAGGATCTTGTGCGCGGCCGGGACCGGAGCTGGGCCGTCCTTGGCGAAGAACGCGGTGGCCTCGGCGACCGGCATCGCGAGCACCTCGCTGATGTCCTTGCCCTTGTCGGCGCCCTCGGCACCGTTCCCACCGCCGAGCGTGTAGACCAGTGCCGACGCGTCGAACCTCTTGCCGCCGCAGTCCTCGCACGTGGTGGCGACGGTGTCCATGAACCCGAGCTCGGTGTAGATCACGCCTGCGCCCTTGCAGGTGGGGCACGCACCCTCCGAGTTGGCGCTGAACAGGGCGGGCTTGACGCCGTTGGCCTTGGCGAACGCCTTGCGGATCGGGTCGAGCAGTCCCGTGTACGTCGCGGGGTTGGACCGCCGCGAACCCTTGATCGCGCCCTGGTCGACCGTCACGACGCCCGCGTCGGCCGGGAGCGACCCGTGGATCAGCGAGCTCTTCCCGGAGCCGGCGACGCCCGTGACGACGGTCAGCACCCCGAGCGGCACGTCGACGTCGACGTCGCGCAGGTTGTGGGCGTTCGCCCCGCGGATCTCCAGCTTTCCCGTGGCCGGGCGTACGGAGTCCTTCAGCCGCGAGCGGTACCCGAGGTGGCGGCCGGTGAGGGTGTCGCTCCTGCGCAGCTCCTCGACGGTGCCCTCGAACTGGATGGTCCCGCCCGCGGAGCCTGCGCCCGGCCCGAGGTCGACGACGTGGTCACCGATCGCTATGGCCTCGGGCTTGTGCTCGACGACGAGCACCGTGTTGCCCTTGTCCCGCAGCTCGATCAGCAGCCGGTTCATCCGCTGGATGTCGTGCGGGTGCAGCCCGATCGTCGGCTCGTCGAAGACGTAGGTGACGTCGGTCAGCGCCGAGCCGAGGTGCCGGATCAGCTTGGTGCGCTGCGCCTCGCCCCCGGACAGGGTCCCGGAGGGGCGGTCGAGCGAGAGGTAGCCCAGGCCGATCTCGGTGAACTTATCGAGCTGGAGCTGCAGACCCGTCAGGAGCGGACCCGTTGACGCACCCTCGTCGGTGGCGGCGAGCTTGCGCACCCAGGCGGCGAGATCGCTGATCTGCATCGCGCACGCGTCGGCGATGTTGATGCCGTCGATCCTGGACGACCGTGCCGCCTCCGCGAGCCGGGTGCCGTCGCACTCCGGGCAGGTCACGAACGTCACCGCCTGCTCGACCCAGGCCCGGATGTGCGGCTGGAGCGAGTCGACGTCCTTGCTCAGCATCGCCTTGCGGACCTTCGGGATCAGGCCCTCATAGGTGAGGTTGATGCCCTTGGCCTTGATCTTGGTGGGCTCCTTGTGCAGGAAGTCCGCGAGCTCCGTCTCGGTGTAGTCGCGGATCGCCTTGTCCGGGTCCACGAAGCCCGACTCGATGTACGTGGCGACCATCCAGCCGTCGGCGGTGTAGCCGGGGATCTTGATCGCGCCCTCGTTCAGCGACTGCGAGTCGTCGAAGAACTTGGTCAGGTCCAGGTCGGAGACCTGCCCGCGGCCCTCGCACCGCGGGCACATGCCACCGTGGTAGACGGCGTTGCGCACTATCTGCTTCTCGCCGGTGGCCGACGTCATCACCCCGCTCGCCTTGCGCGCCGGGACGTTGAACGAGAACGCGATGGGCGGGCCGACCTGCGGCTGCCCCAGCCGGCTGAACAGGATGCGCAGCAGCGCGTTGGTGTCCGTGACGGTACCGAGCGTGGAGCGCGGGTTGGACCCCAGGCGCTCCTGGTCGACGACGATCGCCGTGGTCAGCCCGTCGAGCTGGTCCACCTCCGGGCGGTCGAGGGACGGCATGAACCCCTGCACGAACGCGCTGTACGTCTCGTTGATCATGCGCTGCGACTCGGCGGCGATCGTCGCGAACACCAGCGAGCTCTTGCCCGAGCCGGACACGCCCGTGAACACGGTCAGCCGCCGCTTCGGGATGTCGACGCTGATGTCCTTGAGGTTGTTCTCCCGAGCGCCCTTGACGCGGATCAGGTCATGGCTGTCGGCGGGGTGGGTGTCCATGGCAGCCACACTAGGCGGGATGCCGCGAGCGCCGCTTCTCGATATCTGATCGGTTGTCGCCGGGTGGTTGTCCCTGATCGTGGTGTGGCTGATCGGTCGTCTCCCGCACCCCTACAGTTGCGCTGTGAACGATGCGAGCTATGCCGCGAGCAAGGTGCCGTTCGTGCTGGTCGACGTCTTCGCCGGCCGGCCGCTGGCCGGGAACCCGGTGTCCGTGGTCCCGGACGCGGACGGTCTCCCCGAGGCGACGATGCGGGCGATCGCGCGGGAGTTCAACCAGTCGGAGACGACGTTCGTGCTCGGGGCCTCGGACGGGCGGGCGGACGTCCGGTTCCGTTCGTTCACGCCGACCGGTGAGGAGGTCGGCGGGGCGGGGCACAACATAGTGGGTGCGTGGATCTGGCTCGCCGGTGCGGGCCGGCTGCCGGTCGGGCAGGAGTCGTTCGTGCAGGAGATCGGCGACGACCTGCTGCGGGTCCGGGTCACGCGGGCCGGTGGCACGGCGGCTCCCGGGTCGGCGGGCGGCGTCGAGGTCACGATGACGCAGCTCGCGCCGGTCGCGGGCGGGGTGCTTCCCGCGGGCGGTCGGGGCGGGCTGGCGGGCGCGCTGGGGATCCGGTCGGCCGACCTCGCGGAGGGCTCGCCGCGGGTGATCTCGACCGGTGCCGGTCACCTGCTGGCCGAGGTGCGGTCGCGGGCGGTGGTGGACCGGGTCTCGCCCGACTCCCGGCGGCTGGCGGACGCGCTGCGGGCGGTCGGCGCGGAGGGCTGCTACGTGTACACGCTCGAGGCGGGCGCGCCGGCGGGCCGGGTGGCGCCGTACGCGCGGTTCTTCAACCCGATCATGGGGATCCCGGAGGATCCGGCGACCGGTACGGCGGCCGGGCCGCTGGCGGCGCGCCTGGTCGAGGAGGGCGTCCTTGCCTCCGGGGAGACCGTGGAGATCGAGCAGGGTACGGCGCTGGGCCGGCGGAGCCTGATCCGGGTGCGTGCGCTGCCGGACGGCGTGGAGCTGACCGGCAGCGGCGTCGTCTCGGCGGAGGGTGTGCTGCACCTGTGGGCGGACCAGGTCTGACCCGGCCCGCCGACGCGGTCTCGGGCCGGGGTCAGAGCTGCTTGATGCGGACCGTGTTGCCCGCCGGGTCGCGGAACGCGCAGTCGCGGAAGCCGTAGGGCTGGTCGATGGGCTCCTGCATGACCTCGGCGCCGCTGGCCGCGACCCGTTCGAAGGTGCTGTCCAGGTCGCTGGCGCCCAGGATGACGGCGGCGTACGTGCCCTTGGCCATCATCTCGGCCACGGTGCGGCGTTCGGCGTCGGTGACCCCGGGGTCGGCGGCGGGCGGGGTCAGGACGATCGACGGGCCGGACCCGCCGCCGGGTCCGACGGTAATCCACCGCATGGTGCCCTGGCCGACGTCCAGGAGGACCTCGAAGCCCAGGGCGTCACGGTAGAAGGCGAGCGACGCCTCCGGGTCGGTGTGCGGGAGGAACGTCTGGTGGATGCTGATGCCGGTGTCTGTGCTCATGGCAGTCACGCTAGGGCCGGTCAGGGGGTGTGCGCTTCTCGATTCCTGACCGGGTTCCTGACCGGCCTGGTGACCTGCTTCGCGATGCACGCGGGCAGGCCGGCGGTGTCGATCGACTCGGCCGCGAGCAGCGGGTCGTTGCGGTAGACGCTCGGCGGGACACCGACCAGCTCGGTGAAGCGTGTGCTGAAGGTCCCCAGCGACGAGCAGCCGACGGCGAAGCAGACCTCGGTGACGCTCAGGTCCCCGCGGCGCAGCAGCATCATGGCGCGTTCGATGCGGCGCGTCATGAGGTAGCTGTACGGGGACTCGCCGTAGGCGGCCTTGAACTGCCGCGACAGGTGGCCGGCCGACATGTGGACCCCGGCCGCGAGCGCCTCGACGTCCAGGGGCTGGGTGTACTCGCGGTCCATGCGGTCGCGCACCCGGCGGAGCAGCGCGAGGTCGCGCAGGCGCTGGGCGTCGCGCTGGGCCTCGGTGGGCTTGTCGGGGATGTTGCTGGTCACGGTGCGATGTTGCCACGGCGCGGCGGTTCGCGGTGGCGGAGGGGCCGGGTTCTCCTCCTGCCGCCCCTGGTCAGTCCTCGCCGATGAAGTCGTCGGTGAGGATCAGCTCGGAGCCGTCGTACCCGTGCACCACCAGGTGGTCGGTCTCGAACGTCACGACTATCTCCTCGGCGGTGTGGTGCTCGAGGTCGGTGAACGGGCTGGCGACGTAGCTGATGCGCGGTCCGAGGTCGGGGTCCTTGCGCGCGACCCAGAGGACGCCGCCGGGCGTCCCGTCGTCGCGCAGCTGGACGCACCGGGGCCCTGATGCCTGCTCTGCCGCCGGGTCTGCCGCCGGGTTCGGGTCGCACACCTCGTGCACGAGCGGGGGCCGGAGGTGGTCGGCCACCACCGACCAGGTCCCGACGCCGACCAGGGCGATCGCCGCACCGGACAGGACACCCAGGAGGAAGCGTTTCACGCGGCCGACCCTAGCGGGTCAGGGAGACGCCGGGACCGGCGATATGTGCTCCCACCAGCCAGGACTCGTCGGCCGAACCGGGAACAAACGTGCCGGTTTCATCCGTTCTAGTCAGTGGAATGAGCATCTCTAGGACGACCTGACTCGCTCCGGTCCGCGCGCCGGGTCCAGCATCCGCACAGGGTGCTCCCGGTGTTTCCGGATCGGCTCGCGCGATGCTGCTCACCCGGCCCCCTACGAGTGGAGGACCATGTGACGACACCCGCTGTACTGCCCCGCCTGCGCCTCGTGCCCGGCCCCGGCGAGACCCCGGGCCCGCTGCTGATCGTCGTCGGCGGCGTGCCAGGGGCCGGCAAGAGCACCCTGCTCGCGAGGGTCGCCGACGATGCGCCCCGCACCGTCGTGCTCGACCCTGACCGCTACCGGCGCGCGATCGCCACGCGGCTGCCGTCCTTCGTCCCGTACGCCACCTACCGGTGGGCGGTGCACACGCTGCACGCCGTCGAGACGGTGGCCCGCCTCGCGCGCGGCCCTCGCTCCTCCGCCCCGGTCCTCGTGCACGACACGGCTACCCGTGCCCGGCGCCGGGAGACCCTTGGCCTACTGGCGCGGCTGCGCGGCTGGGACCCCGTGCTGGTGGCGGTCGACGTCTCCCTGGACGAGGCGCTCGACGGCCAGCTCGATCGCGGCCGGGTGGTGCAGCCCGAGGAGTTCGTGCGGCACTGGGAACGGTGGACGGCGCAGCGCTCGGCGCTCGCGGCCTCGGACGGCGGCCCGCGCGGCCCGTGGTCCGGCGTCTACCTGATGGCGCGCTGCGACGCGTACCGGCGGGTTCGTGAGATGGCCAGAGCGCGCTCGCTGGTGCTGGCGGCGGCGCGGCCCGGCACGGCCGGCGCCGTCGACCGGCCGTGCGCGGCATAGCCCGCTGAGCGTCGGTCGCCCCGGTCCTCACCGCCAGCCGAGGGCCGGGGCGACGTGCCGCAGGACGTTCTCGATGACGTGCGCGTTGTAGTCGACGCCGAGCTGGTTGGGCACGGTCAGCAGCAGGGTGTCGGCGGCCTGGATCGCCTCGTCCTGCCGCAGGTCCTCGACCAGCTCGTCGGGCTCGCCCGCATACGTCTTGCCGAACCGCGCGGGGCCCGTGTCGAGATGGCCGACCTGGTCCTTGCTGTAGACCTCCATGCCGAAGTACTGCCGGTCGCGCTGGTCGGTGATGGGGAAGATGCTGCGGCTGACGGACACCCGCGGCTCGAAGTCGTGCCCGGCCTCGGCCCAGGCGTCGCGGAACCGCTGGATCTGCTCGGCCTGCAGCCGGTGGAACGGCACGCCCGTGTCCTCGGTGAGCAGCGTGGAGGACATGAGGTTCATGCCCTGAGCGGCCGTCCACTCGGCGGTGGCGCGGGAGCCGGCGCCCCACCAGATGCGCCGGCGCAGCCCCGCGGAGTGCGGCTCGACCCGCAGGAGACCCGGCGGGTTGGGGAACATGGGGCGCGGGCTGGGCTCGGCGAACCCCTCGCCGCCCAGCACCTCGAGGAACCGGGCGGTGTGCTGCCGGGCCAGGTCGGCGCCGCCCGCGTCCTTCGGCGCGGGCTCGTACCCGAAGTGCCGGTAACCCTCGACGACCTGCTCGGGTGACCCACGGCTGATGCCGAGCTGCAGCCGCCCGCCGGAGATCAGGTCCGCCGCACCGGCGTCCTCCGCCATGTACAGCGGGTTCTCGTAGCGCATGTCGATCACGCCCGTGCCGATCTCGATGCGGCTCGTGCGCGCACCGATCGCGGCGAGCAGCGGGAACGGCGACGCGAGCTGGCGTGCGAAGTGGTGCACGCGGAAGTAGGCGCCGTCGGCGCCCAGCTCCTCTGCGGCCACGGCAAGGTCGATCGACTGCAGCAGCGCGTCCGACGCCGAGCGGGTGCCCGAGGTCGGGTGCGGCGTCCAGTGACCGAAGGACAGGAACCCGATGTGCTTCACACCGACCTCAACTCTCTCGGGGCGTGCGCCCCGTCCCGGGACCGCCCGACCGTTCCCGAACCGTTATCGCGGGCCGGGCATCGTTTCCGCGTCGCCGAACGTCTCTACCAGTGTGAGCAACAGTGTGAACAACCCCTACCCCGACCGCATCAACGACCGCACCCAGCCGGAGCCCGTCCGCTGGTGGATCCCGCTGGTCGCCTCGACCAGCGCACTGCTCGTCCTCGTCCTCGGCACCGCCGCGGTGGTCAGCACCATCGTCAACACCGCGATCGGCAGCATGGGCTGACCACAGGACGCCACGCACGTCAGGGAGCCGGCACCGGTCCGGTGCTGTCCCTGACGACCAGCTCCGTCGGCAGCGTGTGCGACGCCGCCGCCCGGCCGCCGAGCAGATCGGCCAGCGCCCCGGCGGCCAGGTGTCCCTTGGTCGTCACGTCCTGCCGCACCGTGGTCAGCGCGGGCACCCCAGCCGTGGCGACCCGGCTGTCGTCGTAACCGACGACGGACAGGTCGCCCGGCACCGACCGCCCCAGCGCCGCCGCCGCCGTGATCACGGCACGGGCGAACACGTCGTCGAAGCACAGCACCGCCGTGACGTCGGACGACTCCAGCAGCTCGGTCGCCGCCTCGAGGGCCGCCGACCGCGGCAGGAGCGTCGTACGCGCCACGACCGGCTCGACGCCCTGCGCCGCCAGGGTCTCGTGCCACCCCCGCAGCCGGTCCCGGTTCGGCGGGTCCTGGGCGAACTTCTCGGTCAGCGCCAGCACCCCGATCCGGCGATGGCCGAGGTCGAGCAGGTGCTGCGCCCCGGCCCGGGCCCCCGCGAGGTCGTCGACACCGATCGTGGTCACGTCCGGCCCGAGGTCCTGGTCGACGGCGACAACGGGCAGCTTGCGCCGCTCGAGCCACGCCACGCCCGCCGAGGCCGGGTCGCACGTGTAGACCAGCGCACCGTCGACGGCCACGTCCCGCGCGGGCAGGAACCCGTCGTCCTGCGGCGGGGTCAGGACGGTCAGCGCCAGACCCCGCCGGGTCAGCTCGTCGGCGACGGCTGCGACGAACTCCGCCGACACCTCGTCCTCGAACGCCTCGCTGAGCGGGCCGTTCAGCAGCAGCCCCACGGAACCGGTGCGGCCACGGGCCAGCGCCCGGGCAGCCGGGTCCGGCCCGCTGTACCCGAGCCGGTCCGCGGCGGCGAGGATGCGCTCCCGCAGCTCCTTGGACAACTGGTCCGGGCGCGAGAAGGCGTTCGACACCGTCATCCGGCTCACGCCTACCTCGTCCGCGACGGACCGCAACGTCACCTTGGCCATATCCAGGCCAGTATCGCTCACACCGCTCCCCCGCGGGCCCGACCCGCCGCGTGCCCAGCGGCCTGCGGCGTCGCGCAGGGCGGGTCGAGCCGGGCCGCCACCCCGCGCAGCGCACCCGCGAGCGCCACCCGCACTCCCGCCCGACGGCGGACCGCCGGACCACGGACCGCGCTCCGGGTGCGACCAGGCGCGGGTCCGGCGGTCCGGCGGCGCCGAGCCGCCGGACCGTCCACGACCGGAGCGTCCGGGCGAGCGCTGTTCACCTCGGCGACCACGCGCCGCAGCGCGAGGTTCCCACCGGCGTACTCATGCATGACGGCCACCTCCTCCAAGGCTTCTTGACCGGTACAGTAACTCCGATCTTCTGTACCGGTCAAGAGAGGAGTTGCCCAGACCTCGCGCCGCACACGGGAACGGAGCGACGCCGTCAGGGCGCGCCGGTCACGCCGGAAGTCAGGCCTGCTTGCGCACCGCGTCCGCGACGGCCTCGGCCACGCGGTGGTCGAACACGCCCGGGACGATGTACGCGCTGTTCAGCTCCTCCGGCCCGACGACGTCAGCGATCGCGACGGCCGCGACCCGCAGCAGCTCCGTGGTGATGTTCTTGGCGCCCGTGTCCAGCAGGCCGCGGAACAGCCCGGGGAAGGCCAGCACGTTGTTGATCTGGTTCGGGTAGTCGCTGCGGCCCGTCGCCACGACGGCGGCCGTCTCGGCGGCCTCCAGCGGGTCGACCTCCGGCGTCGGGTTCGCCAGCGCGAACACCACGGCACGCTCGGCCATCTGCGCGATGTCCGCCCCCGACAGGATCCCGGCCGCCGAGACCCCGATGAACACGTCGGCGCCCTTGAGCCCCTCCTGCAGCGTGCCGGCGAACCCGTCGACGTTCGTGTTGTCCACGATCCAGCGCCGGTGCGGGTCGTCGGTCACCACGCCGGGGTGCAGGGCGCCGTCTCGCCCGAACGCCACGATGTGCCGCGCGCCCTGCGCCTTGAGCAGCCGGATGATCGCGTTGCCTGCGGCCCCGACGCCGGACACGACGATCCGCACGTCCTCGAGCTTCTTGTCGACCACCTTCAGCGCGTTGATCATCGCAGCGAGCACCACGATCGCCGTACCGTGCTGGTCGTCGTGGAAGACGGGGATGTCCAGCTCCTCGCGCAGGCGTGCCTCGATCTCGAAGCAGCGCGGCGCCGCGATGTCCTCGAGGTTCACACCCCCGTACACGGGCGCCATCGCCTTGACGATCCGCACGATCTCGTCGGTGTCGGTCGTGTCCAGGCACACCGGCCAGGCGTCCACCCCGCCGAACTCCTTGAACAGGGCCGCCTTGCCCTCCATGACCGGCAGCGCGGCGGCCGGGCCGATGTCGCCGAGGCCCAGCACCGCCGTGCCGTCCGTGACCACCGCGACCGTGTTGCGCTTGATCGTCAGCCGGCGGGCGTCCTCAGGGTTGTCCGCGATGGCCAGGCACACCCGGGCCACACCAGGCGTGTAAGCCCGCGACAGGTCCCTGCGGGTCTTGAGCGGCACCTTGTTCGTGACCTCGATCTTGCCGCCCAGGTGCATCAGGAACGTCGAGTCGCTCGACTTGAGCACCTCGGCGCCCGCTATGGCGTTCACGGCCGCCACCACGCGCTCGCCGTGCTCCGCGTCGACCGTGTCGCACGTGACGTCCACGACCAGCCCGTGCGACGTCGAGTGCGCGATGTCCACGCCCATGACCGCGCCACCGGCGTCGGCCACCGCTGCTACCACCGAGCTCGTGGCACGCTGCGACGCTGCCACCTCCACGCGCAGGGTGATCGTGTAGCTCGGGCTGGGCAACGACATCGTGGTTCTCCTCGGTGATCCGGTACGACCGGGCGCGGCACTGCGCACGAGGAGATTCCTACCGCCACGGGGTGACGTGCGCCACACGGGCCCGCCATGCGGACGATCCGCCCCGCGCCCCGACGGAAGATGGTGCCGTGAAGATCGCCATCGACTCCCCCGCACGCGACGACGTCCGCCTGCTGCTCGACGAGCACCTCACCGACATGTTCGCCACGTCCCCCGCCGAGAGCGTGCACGCCCTCGACCACTCGGCGCTGCTCGCCCCGACGATCACCTTCTGGACCGCACGCGACGACGACGGCACCCTGCTCGGCTGCGGCGCCCTCAACCGGCTCGACACCCCGGCCGACACCGGCCCCCACGGCGAGATCAAGTCCATGCGCACCGCCGCGCACGCCCGCGGCCGCGGCGTCGCCTCGGCGCTGCTCGACGAGGTGCTGGCGGAGGCCCGCCGGCGGGAGTACGCCCGGGTCAGCCTGGAGACCGGGCCGCAGGACTACTTCGCCGCCGCGCGCAGGCTGTACGCCCGCCACGGATTCACCGAGTGCGGCCCGTTCGGGAGCTACACCCTCGACCCGTACAGCGTGTTCATGACCCTCGACCTGCGCGCGGTCCCGAACCAGGCAGCGGCTCCCCGGCCCGAAGGCGGCCCCGCAGGGCGGTGATCCGCCCCTCGTCCAGGCCCGCGTACCGCAGATAGGCCGCCGGATCCAGCTCCGCCAGCCAGCTCAGGAGCGCCGCGCGGCGCTCGCGGACGCGCACGTCGAGCTGCTGCGCGGTCCAGGTCTTCCCGGGTTGCTGGACCCAGGCGCCCTGCTCCTCGTCGTAGGTGACGCCGCCACCGCGATGGGTCGTGCCGCGGAAGGCCCGCACGTAGTCGTCGGCGATCGCCTCGTG
The DNA here is from genome assembly GCF_042726755.1 of Promicromonospora sp. NPDC060271. Taxonomy (NCBI): domain Bacteria; kingdom Bacillati; phylum Actinomycetota; class Actinomycetes; order Micrococcales; family Promicromonosporaceae; genus Promicromonospora; species Promicromonospora sp. NPDC060271. The sequence goes on from NZ_JBHXBG010000092.1 coordinate 19,063, forward strand.
CTCGACGCCCGTCAGGGACAGCAGCATCGCGGTGATCATCCCGGTCCGGTCGCGGCCGGCCGCGCAGTGGACCAGTGCGGGGCCCGCCGCGTCGGCGAGCGCCCGGAAGACGCCGCCGACCAGGTGCGGGTACATCGCGATGTTGGGCGCGTAGGAGCGCGGATGGTCGAGCCACGGCCCGCAGGTCTCCAGGAAGTGGGGGTCGCCGGGGTCCTCGGTAGGGGTGCTGCGGGTGACGAGCCCGCCCGGCCGGACGGAGTCGGGCATCCGCTTGCGGGCCTGCTTGATCTCGGCGGGGTTGCGCAGGTCGACGACGGTGGTCAGGCCTGCTTCGAGCGCTTCGGCCCAGCCGGTGGGGGTGATCGGTTCGGGGGCGCCGGAGCGCCAGACGCGCCCGGGTGCGGTGGTGCCGCCGTCCTGGAGCGGGAGGCCGCCGAGGTCGTGGAGGTTGACGGCGCCGTCCCAGGCGTCGTCCCCGGGCACGAGGTTCACCGGAATGCTCATGGGCGGCATCGTGGTTCGGGCCCATGGGCAGGTCAACGGGGAGAACTGCCCCTCGACGCCCGGGGGGCCGTCAGCCTGCGCGGCACCGGGACGCGGTCCAGGTCCGCCGCGACAGTGAGCTCGCCGTCGAACACCGTGCGGGCCTCCTTCTCGAACTCCTCCGGGTCGGTGTACCGCTGCGAGAAGTGGGTGAGCACCAGGCTGCGTACGCCGCACTGCGCCGCGACGGTCGCCGCCTGCAGGGCGGTCAGGTGCCCGTGGTCGCGTGCCAGGTCCCGGTCGCGGTCCAGGAACGTCGACTCGATGACGAGCAGGTCGACGCCGTCGGCGAGGCTCCACACCGCCTCGCACAGCCGGGTGTCCATCACGAACGCGAACGACTGCCCCGGCCGCGGGTCGCTGACGTCCTCGACCCGGACGGTCCCGTGCGGGGTGCGCAGCGCACCCTCCTGGGCCAGCCGGCCGACGTCGGGCCCGCTGATCCCCGCAGCGTCGAGCCGGTCGGGGTCCATCCGGCGGCCGTCCGGCTCGTCGAGCCGGTACCCGTAGGCCTCCAGGGAGTGGTCGAGCCGGGCCGCCCGCAGGACAGCCGGGCCGTGCACCTCCCCCGGCACCCGCGGCACGACGCCGTCGTGGGACAGGCCCTGCAGCGCGAGGCGCTCCTGGTGGTAGTACGCGGTGGAGTCGCACAGCGCCTCGATCCAGCGCCTGCCGGACGCCGGGAACGTGACGGGCACGGTGTGCGGCACCCCGTCGAGGCTGATGCGCTGCACGACGCCGGCCAGGCCGAGGCTGTGGTCGCCGTGCAGGTGGGTGATCGCGATCCGGGTCAGGGTGGTCGCGGAGATGCCCGCGTGCAGCATCTGGCGCTGGGTGCCCTCACCGGGATCGAACAGGATCACCTCGCCGTCCCAGAACAGCGCGTAGCCGTTGTGGTTACGGGTCCTGGTGGGCACCTGGCTCGCCGTGCCGAGGGCGACGAGCTCGCGGCTGGCGAGCCGGTGGTTGGCGGGGCGCTGGAACACGTTCGCATTGTGTCCCGAAGAGACCGGAACCGGCAGGAGAAAACTGCGTGCCGAAGGCGTTGGCACGCATTTTCAAAAGATCACCCGCATCCGGGAAGCAGATTCACGGGATCGCAGCCATACTTCGCCTGAGCCAGTACGAGGACGGCCCAGCCGAATCCGAGCAGCATGGCTCCGCCAACAAGGATGTTGAGGACCGGATAGTTCCCGTCCTGCAGGACGGGAGCCAGCGCCAGGGCGGCCCCCGCAAGGAGGCAACCGAGGGTCACGATGGTGATTGGGCTGGTCAGAGCGTCGGGACCAGTTGGTTCAGACCACCCGAACCGACCCCCGAAGAACGTCAGAGCGACGTACGGAAGAGCGAATCCCAGCGCGGCGATCGCGCGCCAGTCCATGATCGAGAGCTTCGACAACACCATGACCTCCCCTTTTGACCCACCCCAGACTGTGGCCAAACACCCACCACAAGTGTTAATAATCGGGGGGTGGTCCGCTATCTTTGGTAGTGATTTTCACAGAATCCGACATATTCGTACGAACTCCACTTTCAGGACTCCCGCGCTGATGGCACCCTGTGGCGCGTCGTAGCGCCGCTGGCGGCACGGCTGTCGAGAAAGGACTCGCATGGCGAGGGACGAACGCGTAGGCAAGCCCGCGTACGCAGCGGTGTCGACCCGGATCACCGGCATCCGGGTAGCCAGGGCGCGCCTGCGGGAGATCGCCGTCGTGCGGGTCGACGAGCGGGGCGCGGTCGTCGACGAGTGGTCGGCGGTCCTGCATCCGGACGGGGCGTGGATCGCGCTCGCCGACGTCGCCGCCACCCTGCGCGAACGACTCTCGCAGATGGCGATCATCACCCACAACGGCCGGCTCGGCATCGAGGTGCTGCGGGCCGAGCTGTCGCACCTTGGCTGGCAGCTGCCCGCGTTCGCGCAGCTCACGACCGTCGACGCCAGCTACCACTACCTGCCGGGCCTGGTGCACCGGCGGCTCTCCGACTGCTGCACCGCAGCGGGGGTGCCGTTCGACGGCGGCGGCGTCCCGCCGAACACGAGCCCCGTCAACGAGGCCCGCGCCACCGCGGGGCTGCTGAGCCGCTTCCTGCAGAGCGGGAACGGGACGTCCGACCTGCCGGAGCTGCTGCAGGTCACGCTCCGGGCCTGGGTGTACCCCTGGCCCGCCGGGCCCAGCCGGGCGGCCGAGCCGCCCCGTCCGTGGCCGGGCCGCCGAGGCCCCGGCATCCTGACGACCCTGGGAGGACAGCCGCTGGCCGACGCGATCTCCGCCGTCGCCGACGTGCACACCCACGGTTACCTGGCGCTCGTCGCGGAGACGCTCCAGGACGGGCGCCTCACGCCGGAGACGTCCGCGGGGCTCGCCGACGCGGAACCGCTCTACCGGCTCACGCCGGAGGCCGCCGCCGACATCCGCCGAAAGTTCTTCGACGCGCTCGTGCGCCAGGCGATCGCCGCCGACCGGTACCACCTGGAGGCACGGCAGGAGCTGTGGCGGGTCGCGGACACGATCGGCTGCCCACGGGACGCGGTGATCGAGCCCATCGTCGAGGCCACCCCCGTCGAGTTCCCCAAGCTGGACGACGACACCGGGGCCAAGAAGCCGACCGACGGCCGCAGCGTGGCCACGCCGGCCCAGATGCGGGCCTGGGCCATCGCCAACGGGTTCGACGTCGAGGGCTACATCCGGCTGCCCTGGTCGATAGTGCGGGCCTTCGAGGAGGCGCACGCGGAGCCGGTTGACCGGACCGCGCGCCCGACGTCGGCGAACGACCTGCCTACGAACGACCTGCCGTCGAACGAGCGCCCCGCGCTCGACCAGTCGGTGCTCGACCGGGTGGCCCGCGAGCGGCCGATCCTGCGATCAGGCCCGCTCCCGAACCCGCATCCCGCTTCCCGGCCGGTCCGGGCGCAGGACCTCGACGGCGAGGTACCCCAGCTCGAGTTCGACCGGCTGGAGACCCCGCCCATCGGCAACCCGGTCGTCTGACCGGGCGGTCCGACGAC
>NZ_JBHXBG010000093.1:0-22291 GCF_042726755.1 Promicromonospora sp. NPDC060271
CAGGTCACCGGGGTGACCTGTGTGTCTGACACGTCAGGTTCTACGGCTGGGCTCAGCCGAGGGCCGAAGCCTTCTCGACGGCCTCTTCCCAGGCCTCGTCGGCGTCCTGCGACTTCGTGACGTCGACCCGGTTGAGCGCGTTGTTCACCTCGTCACGGATGGCGAAGTAGTTCGCGCCCTTGTACGGGGCGCTGTCGATGCTCTGGGCGCGGTCGGAGAAGATCTGGCCCACCGGAGCGTCGTTGAAGAACGGGTTGGTGAAGCTCTGGACGGCCTCGGACTCCTGCGCCTCGATCTGCGACGGGAACGTGCCCGCGGACTCGAAGAACCGGCTCTGCTGCTCGGGCGCGGTGAGCCACGCGGCGAGCTCCTTCGCCGCCTCGGTGTTCTCACCCGACGCGGGGACGGTCAGGAACGAGCCGCCCCAGTTGCCGCCGCCACCGGGGAAGACGTTGGCGACGTCCCAGCCCTCGACGCCACCGGCGCGCTCCTCGACCGGACCGGTCATCCAGGCGGGGCAGATCATCGTGGCGAAGGCGTCGTTCTGGAACCCGGCGTCCCAGTCGCCCTCCCACTGCACGAGGCCGGCCGACAGGCCGTCGTCCACGGTGTCGGTGATCTGGTCGTAGAGGTCCTTGACCTCGGTGTTGTCCGCGAGGGGCTTGGGCTCGCCCGTCTCCGCGTCCTCGAACGCCTCGGGGAGCTGGTTGACCATGCCCTGGAAGGTGCCACCGACGCTGTCGTACCAGGCGGCGTCGGACTTCTTCACGAACTCACGGCCCGCGGCGAAGTAGTCCTCCCACGTGGCGTCCTCGCCACCGAGCAGCTCGGCGACCTCCTCGCGGTCGGTCGGCAGGCCGGCCTCCTCGAACAGGTCGGAGCGGTAGCAGATGGCCTCGGGGCCGATGTCCGTGCCGTAGCCGATGACCTTGCCCTCGGGCGTGGTCGCCTGCTGGACCTTCCAGTCCACCCAGCGGCCCTCGAGCTCGGGGTCGGCCAGGTCGGTGAACAGGTCGGGGTACTGCGTGAGCTCCGGCAGCCAGTCGACCTCGATGGCCTCGATGTCGGCCAGGCCCTCGCCACCGGCGGCGAGCTTGGTGGTCAGGTTGGTGCGGGCGTCGTCGCTGGTGGCGGCCGTGACGTGCTCGACGGTGACGTTCGGGTGCTCCTCGGTGTACTCGTCGAGCACCTCCTGGGTGTAGCCGAAGTTGTTGAACGTCGCGACCTTCAGCGTGATGGGGCCGTCGTCCGCGGTGTTCTCTCCGTCGGATCCTTCGTTGGACCCACCACAGGCGGTGAGGGCGAGGGCGACGACGGCGGCACCGGCGGTCGCCTGGAGGGTGCGCGCGGCGGCGCGCCGGGTGGGTCGGGTACTGCTCAGCACTGGGGACTCCCTTGTCGTGCGGTCTGGGGCTAGCGGTCAAGCGTTGTGCGGTCGCGTCACGTGCGGGCACGTCGGCGTACCGGCGCTGGAAGCGCTCCCATGATTAGGGTGTGGTAGCGCTTCCACGGGCACTGATCGTTGCGCCGTCCACGGGGTCGTGTCAAGACGGCTAGCGGGCGAAGACTGCGCGCCTACTCCTGGACGCGGAAGTCGCTGACGGTCTGCACCGCCTGGTTCCACGCGATCTCAGGACCGCTGCTACCGGTGTCGACGGCGGTCAGAGCGTTGTTCACCTCGTCGCGGATCGCGAAGTAGTACGGGCCCTTGTACGGGGCGCCGTCGATGGACTGGGCCCGGGCCGCGAAGATCTTGCCCACCGGGGCGTTGTTGAAGAACTTGTTGGTGTAGCCCTGGACGGTCTCGGAACCCTGCGCGTCGATCTGCGACGGGAACGCACCGGCGGCCGTGAAGGCCAGCGTCTGCTGCTCGGGAGCGGTGAGCCATGCGGCGAGCTCCTTCGCCTCCTCCGTGTACGCGCCGGCGGACGGCACCGCCAGGAACGAGCCGCCCCAGTTCCCGCCGCCACCGGGGAAGACGTTGGCGACGTCCCAGCCCTGCACGCCCGCGGAGTAGGACTCGATCGGGCCCATCATCCAGCCCGGGCACAGCATGGTCGCGAAGGCGTTCTCCTGGAAGCCCGCCGCCCACTCGGGTGACCACTGCACGAGGCCGGCCGAGAGGCCGTCGTCGATCGCCGAGGTGATCTGGTCGTAGACCGAGCGGACCTCGTTGTTGGTCGAGAGGTCGGTGGGCAGCTGCGTCGCCGGGTCCTCGAACGCCGCGGGAAGCTGGTTGACCATGCCCTGGAACGTGCCGGTGGCGCCGTCGAACCATGCGACGTCGGAGTGCTCGGTGAACTGGCGGCCCACCTCGAAGTAGCGCTCCCAGGTCGCGTCCTTGCCGCCGAGGAGCTCGGCGACGTCTTCGCGGTCGGTCGGCAGGCCGGCCTCCTCGAACAGGTCCGCGCGGTAGCAGATCGCCTCGGGGCCGATGTCGGTGCCATAGCCGAGGAGCTTGCCGTCGGGCGTGGTGGCCTGTGCCACCTTCCAGTCCACCCAGCGCTTGGTGACGGCGGGGTCCGTCAGGTCCTCGAAGAGCTCGGAGTGCTGCATCAGCTCCGGCATCCAGTCGACCTCCGCGGCCACGACGTCCGCGAGCTCGGCACCGTCACCCGTCGTGAACGCCTTGAGCATCTGCAGACGGGCCTCGTCCGACGTGGGGGCCACGATGTGCTCGACCGTGACGTTCGGGTGCTCCTTCGTGTACGCCGCGAGCAGCTCGTCGGTGTACCCGAAGTTGTTGAACGTCGACACGGTGAGCGTGATCGGAGCGTCCTCGTCGCCTCCGTCGCCCGCCGGGCTCTGCCCAAGGAGCGAGCCGCAGGCGGTGAGGGGCAGGACGAAGGCCGTGAGCGCGGCGAGGACCGCACGTCGGGGGGCGACGGTCCGGCTTCGGACCGGTCCGTTTTTGCTGGGCACTGGGACTCCTCGTGATCGGACTCGTGTGTGTCGGGGGGCCTGAAAGCGATATCAGAGCACAAACTTGCCCACACCCGACACGAATGTTCGCTCAGGTTCTAGCATCCGCCGCCCGAAAAGGGCAGGGGTTGAAGCCATACTGCTGCACTGGGGTGCCCGAGATGCGAGGCTGCGCCCGGACCCTGGCACGGATCGGCCAGGGTGCGCCACGGTAGCGGTGTTCCGGGCGACCGTGCGGCGGCGCCCACGGTGGGCGCCCGGACCGGGACGGCTCAGGCCGTACCGGTGTGCTTGCCGGCGAGCCAGTCACGGCCTGCCTCCGCCTCGGTCTCGAGGGTCGTGCGCACCGCGCTGACGGCGGCCTCCTCGATGACCGAGCCGAAGAGCGGCACCGTCGCCCGCACGTCGCCCGCGTAGACGAGACGCGTCCCCCCGTCGGGCAGGGCGGTGAGGGCCGCCGTCGCGGTGACCCGAACCGGCGCGCCCATGATCTCGACGGCGACCGTGCCGGTGCGCCGGCCCTCGGAAGCCGCCTCCCAGGCCTCGGCCTGGCGGATCTCGAGGTGGGCGCCGACGAACGGGCGGGCCTGCACGGGGATGATGTCGGTCGGCAGGGTGCGACGCACCACCACGGTGAACCCGGTTGCCGCCGTGCCCGTGACGTCGGCCTGCTCGACCACGCCGTTCACGGATCCGGTGGAACGCTGGGCACGCCAGCGCACGAACGACTCGTCGGCGAGCATCGTGGAGACGTCGTCGATGTCCGCGGGGAACGTCAGGTCCACTGTCAGGTGCACGGGCTCTTCCTCCTCGCGACGACGGGGCATGCCGGTGGTGGAACTCTAACCCGACACGTTGCGTGCGTCCGCTACGCACCGGTGACGTCGTGGCCGGAGGTGCGCGCGGCGGCCGCACCGGGCTGAGCACGGGGCCCGCGACGGGCTGAGCACGGGGCCCGCGACGGGCTGAGCACGGGGCCCGCGACGGGCTGAGCACGGGGCCCGCGACGGGCTGAGCACGGGGCAACGGGCGGTTCCGGCTTAGGCTGGGCGCGTGTCCGCGATGAGTGACCTGATCCTTGAGCATGCCGATCTCGAGCCCGCCGACGTCGAGTGGCTGCATCTGCTGGTCGGCGACTGGCAGGTGGTCTCGGACCTGGCGTTCGCGGACCTGGTGCTGTGGCTGCCCACCGACGACGGACGGTTCGTCGCGATCGCGCAGTGCCGTCCTTCGACGGGCGCGACCGTGCACTACGACGACATCGTCGGCTCCTTCGCGCCCGAGGGGCAGCGCCCGCAGCTCGCGAAGGCGATGGCCGAGGCCAAGGCGCAGCGGGCCAGGGAGCCGCGCTGGTTCGGCGCGTACGCGGTGCGCGAGGAGGCGGTCCCCGTCGTCCACAAGGACACGGCCATCGCGGTGATCGCGCGGCAGACGAACCTGGGCTCCGGCCGCACGCCGTCGCGGCTGGAGCTGAACTACGTCGAGGCCGCCGACGACCTCGTGGCGATGATCCCGCGCGGCGAGTTCCCGCTCCCGAACGCCGCGACCGGGTCGCGGCGCGGGGCGCCCCGCGTCGGTGACGGCCTGATCCGCCTCAACTCCGAGGGTGAGGTCCTGTACGCGAGCCCGAACGCCCTGTCGTGCTTCCACCGGCTCGGCGTCATCGGGCCGCTCGTCGGGCAGTCGCTCGTCGAGGTCACCGCCGACATGGTCGAGCAGCTCAAGCCCGTCGACGAGTCGCTGCCGCTCGTCGTGATGGGCCGCGCGCCGTGGCGCACGGACATCGAGGCGCACGGGGTGTCGCTGTCGCTGCGCGCGATGCCGCTGACGGACCGCGGCCAGCGCATCGGCGCCGTGCTGCTGTGCCGTGACGTGTCCGAGCTGCGCCGGCGCGAGCGGGAGCTCATCACCAAGGACGCGACGATCCGCGAGATCCACCACCGGGTCAAGAACAACCTGCAGACGGTGTCGGCGCTGCTGCGGCTCCAGGCCCGGCGGATGGACGTGCCGGCAGCGAAGGAGGCGCTCGAGGAGGCCATGCGGCGCGTCTCGACCATCGCGCTGGTGCACGAGAGCCTCTCGCAGACGCTGGACGAGCAGGTCGAGCTCGACGACATGGTGGGCCGGGCGCTGCGTCTCACCGCCGACGTCGCCTCGGCCGGGACGTCGGTCCGTACGGTGCGCACCGGTTCGTTCGGCCTGGTGCCCGCGCAGGACGCGACGCCGCTCGCGCTCGTGCTCACGGAGCTGGTCACCAACGCGGTGGAGCACGGGTTCGTCGGCCGCACGGTTGGCACCATCAACATCGTCGTGGAACGAGAGAACTCGGCCCTGCGGGTGGTCGTGGCCGACGACGGCGTCGGGCTGCCGCAGAACGGTGGCGACGGCGGACGAGGCCCCGGCAGCGGGCTGGGGTCCCAGATCGTGCGCACGCTGGTCACGAACGAGCTCGGGGGCACCATCGAGTGGTCGACCCGCGAGGGCGGCGGCACGCAGGTGGAGCTGCAGCTCGTGCTGCGCGTGGCCGACTCGTCACGGTCCTGAGCCGGGTGGGCCCGAGCACCGCGTCGCGACATTCGGGCGTGCGGCATTCGGGCGTACGAAATTCGGCACGCAGTTCAGGCGCGCCCTGGTGCAGCCGAAAAGAAATGACGCGAGCCGCGCCCGAGCGAAGGGGGAGTGCTCAGGCGCGGCTCGCGGAGAAGCCTCGCGGGCAAGCGTGGTGCGGAGATCAGCCCGCGCGACGAGCGCGTGCGGTGCGACGCTTGAGCGCGCGGCGCTCGTCCTCGCTCATACCGCCCCAGACGCCGGCGTCCTGACCGGACTCGATCGCCCACTTGAGGCAGGTATCGACGACGTCGCAGCGACGGCACACGGCCTTGGCCTCCTCGATCTGCAGCAGGGCGGGGCCCGTGTTACCGATCGGGAAAAACAGTTCGGGGTCCTCTTCGAGGCATGCTGCGCGGTGGCGCCAGTCCATGGTCACGTACTCCTTGGAAGGAACTACCCGCCGTCCGGCTCGTCAAGTGGGAGCATCGTCGTCGTGCGTCTGGGGCGCACAGGTCTGGTTGTGGACCGGATTCCGGTCCCTGTGCGCCAGGCGACAACCGACGGGGGTTTGTTCGGGGTGTGGTGGCTTGCTGCGTCTAGGTTCACACGCTCGTGAACTCTCGCACAAGGGGTTACGGCGAAGTTTCTTCGCCGTGAACCCTGAGGTATCCGTCACACTATTGTGAATAAGCCGCCCACCAGTATCCTAGTCCGTCATGCCAGTACTGAAAGCCTTTTTCGCACCTCGTGTCCCGGTGTTTCTTCGTGCCCTCGTGATCGGCGTCCTGATCGAGGTGAGCGGCCTCGTTGCTTTCGCCGTGGTGTTACTTGGCGAACTCCTTACTGGTGGTTCCTCATCGCTCGGCGTGAGCCTCTTTCTGATTTTCTTCCTCCTGGGTGTTGCCTGGGTTCTCGTTGTGTCCTGCCGGGCTCTTCTCGCGGGACGTCGTTCAGGCCGTGGACCCGTCGTGACCTGGCAGCTCTTTCAGCTCGTCGGATCGGTCGCTGCGGTCGGCAGCGGCACCGGGGCCTCCGTCCCGGGTGGATGGGCGGCTCTCACGATCGCCGTGGTGGTGGGCGGTCTGCTCATGACGCCCTCCGTCGTGGCGGCGACGTCGGCGACCGGCTCCGAGGACTGATCTGGGGCTCGAGCACCTGGCAGAGCACGGGTTCGCCCCCGCCGCACCAGGCCGCGCGGCCCGGTGGGCCGCCCGATCCGGCGAGCGCCACCGGTGCCCCGAGCACGACGTCGGCCGCGCGGTCGGTGCCGAGCAGCACCAGCCGCGGTCCTACGCGCGCCGCCAGGCCGCCCACCGACGGGCTGTCGGCCGTGAGCGCGAACGCCGCCCCTGACCGCAACGCCGCTGGTGGCAGGGTCCCGCGTACGTCATCTGCCGCGTCGACGAGCACCAGCGCACGGTTCGGACCGGTGTCGGTGTCCGTGCCGACGGCTGCCGCGGCCAGCACGCCGGCGACAGCGCCCGCGTCGTCCGGCCGGACCGTCCCTCCGTAACCGGGCAGCTGCTCGAGGGGCGCGAGCGAGCGCGGATCGCGTGCGATCCCTCGTACCGTCCAGCCCTGCCGCAGGGCGTCGATCGCGAGGGTGACGAGCGCCGTGGTCCGCCCTGAGCGTGCCCGTCCGACGACCGCCAGATGGCCGTCGCCAGGTTTCCACGTGACCGTCGTGCGACGCTGCCGGTCCGGGTCGTCGCCGAGGGCGAGGACGAGTCCTGTCCGGTCACGCCGGGTCGCCGGCGGCAGGTCGGAGACGGTGGCCCGGCGGGGGAGCTGCGGCAGCCATGGTGGGGTGCCCGGGACGTGCCCCAGCTCGTGCGCGGCGCGGCGGGCCGCGTCGACCACGAGCGCCGCGGCGTCCGGCCGTGCGGCGTCCGGCCGTGCGGGCTCCGGTCGCTCGGGGCTCGGCCGGCCGATGGACGGCTGGTCCGGTGTGCTGCCGGGAGCCGCCGGCCAGGCCGGGGCGCGGCGCACCAGGGGGAGCTCCGCCTCGGTCGGCGCGGTCACGTACGCGCACTGCAGGGGCACGGGTGGTGCGGATCCGAGGCGCAGCACCGCCCGGCCCGGTGCCGTGACCGGGATGCGCGCCGCGGCGGGGTCGTCGAGCACGTCCCGCGACTCGAGGGGGTCGGTGACGCGGAGCGCGATCCGTGCGCTGACGTTGGCCCGCAGGTCCGGCCCGACGGCCCCACCCGGCCGCTGGGTCGCGAGCACCAGGTGCACACCGAGCGACCGCCCCTGTGCCGCGACGCGCAGCAGGGCCGGCAGGAACTCGGGCAGGTCGTCGGCCAGTGCGCGGAACTCGTCGATCACCACGACGAGCCGGGGCAGGACACCTGGCGGCAGGGCAGCGACGTCCGGCACGCCATGGGCCTGAAGGACGCGCTCACGGCGGCGCAGCTCTGCCCGCAGCCCGGAGAGCGCCCGCGCCGCCAGCCCCGGCTCCAGGTCGGTGACCTGGCCGACGACGTGCGGCAGCCCCTGGCACGCGCCGAGGCTCGCCCCGCCCTTGAAGTCGACCAGCACGAGGGCCAGGTCGGCGGGGGAGCGGGTCAGGGCGAGCCCGAGCACGAGGGCCTGGAGCAGCTCCGACTTGCCCGACCCCGTCGTGCCGGCGACGAGGAGGTGCGGCCCGTCACGGACCAGGTCGAGGTGTACGGGGGCGCCGTCGGTGCCTGTGCCCAGCGGCACCGCCCAGCCGTCCGCACTGCCCCAGAGCGTCGCGAGCTCCCGCGGTCCCGGCACCTGGGCAAGGCCGTGGGCCCTGGTCAGCGGCACGACGGCGGGCAAGAGGGCGTCCTCCGGGTTCCCGGCACGTCCGCCCGGCACGGGCGCAGCACGGCCGAGCCGGGCGGCGCCGGCGAGGAGGCGCGCCAGGTGCTCGGCCCACTCGGTGGTGACGCCGACGAGCGGCACGGTGCGGGCTGTTCCGTCGGGTCCCGTGATCCGGACGCGGCGGGAGTCGAGCACGTGCGCCACGGCGCGGCAGCCGGGTGGCACGGTTCCGACGGACACCACGAGGTGGTCGCCGCCGGGGCCGGCGAGAGGGCCGGGGGGCGGGGCCGCAGCGCCGTCGCCGTCCAGGACGAGGACGGGCGGCCCGCCCCGGGGGAGCCACCGGGCCCAGGACCAGCCGTGAGTGCCGGGGCCGACCCGCACCTCGGCTCCCCGTGCGGCACGGCCGGCGACGAGGGCGCGGGCGACGGAACGGGCGAGCTCCCGGGGTCCGAGCACGGCGACGACGCCGTCGTGCAGCAGCCGTTCCCAGGGACCGTCGGCCGGCGGGAGCAGGGGGTGGGCCGGCGTCGCAGGGGGAGTGCCGGGGGCGTCCTGCGTGCCGGGCGCGCGTGCCGTGGCCCGGGCGGCCAGCGCGGCCGCCCAGGCGCCCGGCGACACGTGGTGCGCGGCGTGCGCGAAGGCCAGGAGGCGGGCCGGTCCCGGCAGCTCCTCCGACCGCTCCCGCGGTGCGCCGTCGGTAGTGGCCCGCTGCCGGGCGGCACGGAGCTGCGGAAGCGCCACCACGAGGCCTACCAGCGCGAACACCGCCAGGAGCGGCTGGCGCAGCGCTGCGGCGAGGCTCAGCGAGGCGGCCGCCGGGAGCAGCGCGAGGCTCCAGTGCAGGCCGTTGTGCGGGGGCGTGGTGCGGGTCGCGAGCCACGCCGCCGGGCCGCGCGTCCTGCGGACCGCGAGCCGCCCGCCGCGCCGCATCCGGACCCAGGCACGGAGCACGGCCGGCGGTCCGCTGACCCCGACCACGATCCCGGCATCGGGCCCGGTCACACGGGCGACGAGCCAGGGCCTGACCGCGGCGGACCGGAGACCGGAGCCGGGCCCGGCCCCGCGCCGAGGCGGGCGCCGCACCCCGAGGACCGCGCCGGGCAGCAGGGGGCGCTCGCCGACCATCTGGTCGTCCGTGAGGGGCTCGCCGTCGACGGCGAACGTGGCGTACCGCAGCTCCGGACGCCGGACGAGCGAGGCGAGGGGAGCGCGCAGGTCGGCCAGGCGGGCGCCGGGGCGCAGGAGGAGGTCCTCGCCAGGGTGCAGGGTCACGCGCACGGCGGCGTCGGACGACGGGGGTCGGGTCATGGGCCCCAGCCTCGTCGTCCACGTGCCCGGACCGGGGCGGTTGCAGGGGTCTCTGTGCACGACACCGGTTTCCACAGGTCCGCCGTCGTGCTCGCTACGGCACAACCCCTGGGGGACTGCCCCTACCCGGCGTCGGCCGGATGTACGACCAGGGGATGACACGGTCCGGGAAGGATCAGGCCGACGCCCGATGCCCGGACCGGCCCCGGCTCCGTAGGTTCGTGTTCGCCGGCCGTACCGGGGTCGAACCCGGGAAGGCCGGACCACTTCCGGGCGGTGAGCAGGGGGCCTCCCCGCACACGCACCGTCCGGCGCGAGCCGCCACCGGCGACCGCCCACCAGCGCGGCTCGCAGCCCGACCCGCCCGCAGTACCCGAAGCGATCGACGACTCGAGGAGCAAACTCGTGGACACCACCGTGTACGTCCCGGCGGACCAGCCGGCCCCCACGCCGGGCGGCGCCGCCCGCGCCGTACGGGCCCGGAGCCTGACCAAGACCTATGGGAAGGGTGAGGCGACCGTGCGGGCCCTGGACGGGGTGGACGTCGACTTCGAGCAGGGCCGGTTCACGGCGATCATGGGCCCGTCGGGGTCGGGTAAGTCGACCCTGATGCACCTGCTCGCCGGCCTGGACTCCGCGACCAGCGGCCAGGCGTTCCTCGGCGACACGGAGATCACCGGCCTGAACGACAAGGCCCTGACCAGGCTCCGCAGGGACCGGGTCGGGTTCGTGTTCCAGCAGTTCAACCTGCTGCCGATGTTCACGGCCGAGCAGAACATCACCCTGCCGGTCGAGCTCGCGGGCGGCACCGTGGACCGGGCCTGGTTCGAGACCCTGGTGGACACCCTCGGCCTGAAGGGCCGGCTCACGCATCGTCCGGGGGAGCTGTCCGGTGGGCAGCAGCAGCGGGTCGCGATCGCGCGCGCCCTGATCGCGCAGCCCGACGTGGTGTTCGCGGACGAGCCCACCGGCAACCTCGACTCCCGCTCCGGCGCCGAGGTCCTGTCCTTCCTGCGCCGTTCGGTACGCGAGCTGGGCCGCACGATCATCATGGTCACGCATGACCCGTCGGCTGCCGCGTATGCGGACCGTGCGGTGCTGATCGCGGACGGTCGGATCGCGGGTGACATCAGTGATCCGACGCCGGACTCCGCGATGGCCGGGCTGGACGCACTGCGCACCCTAGAACCCGCCGTGACCAGCCGTCCGGGCAGCACGACCAGCGCGGCAGGTGCCTGATGGCCGGCTCCATGCCCGCAACCCGCCTCACCCTGGGACAGATGCGCCGGAGCGCGGGCCGGCTGGCGTCGGCGGGTGTCGCCATCACGATCGGCACCGCCTTCGTCGCCGCCACGCTGCTGGCCGGCAACATCATCACCGGCACCACGTACGCCCAGGTCTCGGCGAGCCTCGCCGACTCCGACCTGGTGGTCTTCGACGACGCCCGGTCCCTGACCGAGGCCGACGTCGAGGCCGCCCGGGGCGTCGAGGGCGTCGCAGCCGCCGACGCACAGGAGACGTTCTACACGGAGCTCAACCACGGCGGCAGGTCGATCTTCCAGGGCGTGGTCGGTGGTGCGTCCGACCCGCGGCTCACGCCGCTCGAGGTGTCCGACGGCGAGTGGCCGGCGGCCGACGACGAGATCGCGCTGCCCGAGGACGTCGCCGAACGGCTCGGCGTCGGCCTCGGTGACGCCGTCTCCTCCTCCCGCTGGGTGACGGACACCGAGCCGACGAAGCTCGAGGACGGTTCGGAGACGTACGAGGGTCAGGAGGTCGTCGAGAAGCTGACAGTGGTCGGCCTCGTCCAGGACCCGTACGACGCCTACAGCGCCATGGGCGGTGCCGCCGTCGTGAGCGCACCCACGCTCGCGCGGTGGATCGCCGACGAGTCGGCGCCGGGCATGGCGTCGACCATCGGCACGATAGTCGTCGCGCTCGACGACCCCGCCGCCGTCGAGGCCGTGCGCGCCGCGCTGGCGGACGCCATCCCCTCGGCCACGGACGTCACCACCACCGACGAGCATGCCGAGCAGCTGGTGGCCGGCATGTCCGGTGGTCAGGACCTGGTCTTCCTGATCTTCGTCCTGACGTTCGCCGCCGTCGCGCTCGTCGTGGCGGGCCTCGTCATCGCGAACACGTTCCAGGTGCTCGTCGCGCAGCGTTCCCGCACCCTCGCACTGCTGCGCTGCGTCGGTGCGGGCACCGGTCAGCTCTACCGCAGCGTCCTGCTCGAAGCGGCGATCCTCGGCACGCTCGCGTCCCTCGCGGGCATCGTCGTCGGCACCGCGCTGGTCCAGGCCGGCCTCATGGTCGCGCCGGCCTTCGACCTCGGCGTGCCGCTCCCCGAGACCGTCGAGCTCAGCGCGCCGGTGTTCGTCGCCCCGCTCGCGGTCGGCATCCTCGTCACGCTCACCGCAGCCCTCGCCCCGGCGCGTGCGGCCTCGCGTGTGGCGCCCCTGGCCGCGCTCCGCCCAGCCGACGCCCCGACCCTGGGCAAGGGCACCGGGCGGGCCCGCGCGGTCCTCGCGACGATCATGTCCGTCGGCGGCTTCGCCGCGCTGGCCCTGGGGATCGTGCTGGGCCTGCAGGGACGCATCGACCTCGGCCTGCTGGCCGCCGTCGGTGGCGGTTCCGTCTCCCTGATCGGCGTGATCGTCGGCTCGGTGTTCTGGCTGCCGAAGGTCGCCGCGGGCATCGGCAGGCTCGTGGGCACGGCGGGGCCGTCGGCCAGGCTCGCGGCGGCGAACACGCTCCGCAACCCGCGCCGGACGGCCGCGACGTCCACCGCACTGCTCATCGGCGTGACCCTCGTCGGCATGATGACGACGGGCGCCGCCAGCGCACGCACCACCCTGGACAACGAGCTCGACGCCCAGTTCCCCGTCGACGTCGACGTCGCGACCACCACCTACGACGGCGAGCAGATGGCCGCAGTGCCCGGTGCGGTCGTCGACGTGATCGACGACGTCGACGGGCTGCGGTCCACCGCGGCCGTCACCGACGCGCTGGTCTCCACGGCGGACGAGCAGTGGGTCTCGACGCTCGCGGCGACACCTGACCAGCTACGGGACGTGGTCAACACGCCGGAGGACTTCGACGCGCTGCGGCCCGGGACGCTCGTCGTCCCGGACGGGGTGGCCAAGAACTACGGCCTCGAGGGCCTGGACGAGATCGAGCTCACCGGCCCCGGCGGGAGGACGACCCTCGACATCGTCAGGGTGGACGCCCAGTACGCGTACGCGTTCCTCGTGCCGCAGGACCTCGCGGCCGTCTATCCGGACCTCGAGCCCAACCGGGTGTGGGCGAGCGTCGCCGAGGGCGCTGACGCCGCCGCGACGGTCGCGTCGGTGCAGGACGCGGTGTCCACCACCGACGAGGTGGTGGAGGTGACCGGCGCGGTGGCCCAGCGGCAGAGCTACCAGCAGGTGATCGACGTGATCCTCGGGATAGTGGTGGGCCTGCTGGCCGTGGCAGTGGTGATCGCCCTGATCGGTGTGGCCAACACGCTGTCGCTGTCCGTCATCGAGCGCACGCGGGAGAACGCCATGCTCCGGGCCATCGGGCTCTCGAAGGCACAGCTGCGGGCCATGCTCGCCGTCGAGGGGATGCTCATCGCCGGTGTGGGGGCCGTGCTGGGGGTGCTGCTCGGCGTCCTGTACGGCTGGGCCGGCGCGACCACCGCGCTCTCCTCGATGGGTGACGTGCCGCTCGTGATCCCGTGGGCCGACGTCGCGGCGGTGCTCGGCGTGGCCCTCGTGGCCGGGCTGCTCGCCTCCGTCGTGCCGGCGCGGGCCGCCGTCCGCACCCGCCCGGTGGCGGCGCTGGCGGCGCGGTAGGGCTCCGCGTGCCGACCGCCGACCCCACCACCCGCCTTGCGCTGGCCCAGCTGCGACGCAGCGTCCGCAGGCTGGCCGCCGCAGGCGTCGCCACGGTCGTCAGCACCGCGTTCGTCGCGGCGACGCTGCAGGCAGGGACGATCGTCACCCGTACGACGTACGCCCAGGTGGCCGCGCAGTACGCCGATGCGGACCTCGTGGTCTTCGACGGTGACGGCACCATGACCTCCGCCGACACGGAGGCGGTACGGGCCGTGGAGGGAGTGGCCGCGGCCGACGGGTTCCGCGGCGCCTACGCACAGCTCAGCCACGGCGGCCGGACGATCAACCAGTCGCTCGTCGCCAACCCCTCCGACCCGCGGCTGTCGCCCCTGGTGCTCGCCGAAGGCGCCTGGGCGGACCGCCCCGTCCGGGCCGACCGCCCCGACCAGATAGTGCTCCCCGTGGACGCCGCGAAGCTCCTCGGCGTCTCCGTCGGCGACGCCATAGCGGAGACCCGCTGCCTGCGGGGCGGCGACCGGGCCGCCGACAAGAACGGCGCCGAGTGCTACGGCGGTCAGGAGGCCACCGAGCAGCTGACGGTGTCGGGTCTCGTCGACGATCCGCTGGGCACCTACGCGGCGGGCGGCGGCGTGGCGGTCGTCACCGCCGAGGCGCTGGAGAAGCGGATCGCCGACGAGGCGGGCGCGGCCGAGCCGCCAGGCATGAGGACACTGGTCGTCGCCCTGGACCGGCCCGGTGACGAGGCAGCCCTCGAGGCAGCGAAGGACGCGCTGGCCGCGGCCGTACCGTCCGCCACCGAGGTCACCACGCCCGAGGAGCGCGCGGAGGACGTCGTCTCGGCGATCTCCGGCGGCCAGAACATCGTCTACCTCGTGTTCGCCCTCGCCCTCACGGCCGTCTCCCTCGTGGTCGCGGGACTCGTCATCACGAACACGCTCCAGGTCCTCGTCGCGCGGCGGTCGCGCGACCTCGCGCTCCTGCGCTGCGTGGGAGCGAGCACCGGACAGATCTACCGTGGTGTGCTGCTCGAGGCCGCGATCCTCGGCGCGCTCACCTCGGTAGCGGGCGTCGCCCTCGGATCCCTGCTCGTGCAGGCGGGGCTCATGGTCGCGCCGGCCTTCGACCTCGGCGTCGCGCTGCCGGCGACCATCACCCCGAGCGTGCCCGCCGTCCTGGTGCCGGTCGCGGTCGGTCTCCTGGTGACCCTTGCCGCCGCGCTCCCCCCGGCGCGGGCCGCGTCCCGCGTCGCCCCGCTCGCCGCCATGCGCCCCGCCGCCGCACCGGGACCGTGCCGGCCCGCCCGTGGCAGGGTGGTGCTCGCCGTGCTCGCGACCGTCGGCGGGCTCGCGCTCCTGGCCGAGGGCGTTGCCCTCGGGATGTCCGGCACCATCGACGTCGGCCTGTTCGCGACGGTCCTCGGCGGCTCCCTGTCGCTGGTCGGCGTCATCGTCGGCTCCGTCTTCTGGCTGCCCCGCGTCGCCGCGGCGTTCGGCCGCGTCGCGGGCGTCGGAGGACCGGCGGCACGCCTGGCGTCGGCCAACACCCTGCGCAACCCGCGCCGGACGGCTGCGACGTCCACCGCGCTGCTCATCGGCGTCACCCTGGTCTCGATGATGACGACCGGTGCGGCGAGCGCACGGCTCGCGATGGACGAGAAGCTGGACGAGCGCTTCCCCGTCGACGTCCAGGCCACGAGCACCACGTACGACCGGGACGGTTCAGCGGCGGCCGTGCCCGGAACGGTGCTCGACGCCCTGCGCGGCGTCGACGGGCTGCGTGCGGTGATCGAGGTGACGGGTGTGTCCGCCGAGCGGGTGGGTGGCGGCAGGCCGGTCCAGCTCGCCGTCGTCGACCCGGAGGCGTTGCGGTCGGTCGCGAACACGCCGGTCGACGCGGACGCGCTGCGGCCAGGCACCCTCGTGGTCCCGGAGCGGGCGGCCGAGCTGTACGGCCTGGCCGGCCTCGACACGATAGAGCTCACCGGGCCGGACGGGACCGTGGCCCTCGACGTGGCGCACAGCGACTCCCAGGCGGACCGTGCCTATCTGACGCCGCAGGACCTCACCGCGTTCGACGCGGGCGCAGCCGCCGGCGAGGTCTGGGCGAAGGTCGACGACGGCCAGGACGCGACGGCCGTCGTCCCGGCCGTGCAGGAGGCCGTCTCGACCACCGGGGAGACCGTGCGGGTCACCGGGATGTTCGTCGAGCAGGCCGCCTACCAGAAGATCGTCGACATGATCCTCGGCATAGTGGTCGGGCTGCTGGCCGTTGCCGTGCTCATCGCCCTGATCGGCGTCGCCAACACCCTCTCGCTGTCCGTCATGGACCGGACCCGCGAGAACGCGGTGCTCCGGGCCATCGGGCTGTCGAAGGCGCAGCTACGGGCCACGCTCGCCGTCGAGGGCGTCGTCATCGCGGCGGTCGGTGCCGTGCTCGGCGTCGCGCTCGGCCTCCTGTACGGCTGGGCGGGCGCCACGACCGCGCTGTCCGCCCTCGGCAGCGTGCCGCTCGTGGTGCCGTGGACCGAGATCGCGGTGGTCCTCGGCGTGGCCCTCGTCGCCGGCCTGATCGCCTCGGTAGCCCCGGCGCGCACCGCCGTCCGCACCCCGCCGATGGCGGCCCTGGCTCGTTGAGTGCTGGATATTCGCCCTTTTCGGACCGTGAGGAGGACGAATATCCAGCACTCAACGAGGGATGGTCAGGAGCCGGGGCGGACCAAGCCCGTTTCGTATGCCGTGACCACCGCCTGGACGCGGTCGCGGGCGTTCAGCTTCGACAGGATGCGGCCCACGTGCGTCTTGACCGTCGCCTCGGCGACGAACAGGTCGGTGGCGATCTCCGTGTTGGACCGTCCCCTGGCCATGAGCACGAGCACCTCGCGCTCGCGGCTCGTCAGGGCGGCCAGGGCCTCCTGCGGGCCCGCAGCCTCCTCCGGCGGCAGGGTCGTGACCAGGCGCTCCATGAGCCGCCGGGTGGACGACGGCGCGATCACCGCGTCCCCCTGGTGCACCGTCCGGATCGCCGTCAG
This sequence comes from Promicromonospora sp. NPDC060271, assembly GCF_042726755.1. Lineage (NCBI taxonomy): Bacteria > Bacillati > Actinomycetota > Actinomycetes > Micrococcales > Promicromonosporaceae > Promicromonospora > Promicromonospora sp. NPDC060271. The sequence continues at coordinate 16,444 of NZ_JBHXBG010000093.1, forward strand.
CAGCTCCTCCGGCTGCGCGTCCTTGAGCAGGAAGCCGCTGGCCCCGGCCCGGATGGCGTCGAGCACGTACTCGTCCAGGTCGAACGTGGTGAGCACCACGACCCTGGGGTCGCCAGCCGCGGCGGCGGCGCCGTCGGCCAGGAGGGCCCGGGTGGCGGACAGGCCGTCCATCCCGGGCATGCGCACGTCCATCAGCACGACGTCGGTCGCCGTGGTCGCCAGCCGGTGCAGGGCGTCGCGCCCGTCGTCGGCCTCGACCACCACCCGCAGGTCGGGCTGGGAGTCGATGACCATGCGCAGGCCCGCGCGGACCAGCGGCTGGTCGTCGACGAGCGCGACCCGCACGGGCCGGTCGGGTTCGCCGGGGGTTTCGGTCATCGTGCTCCTCGGGTGTCGTCCTGTGTGTCGTTGTGGACCGCGTGCTCGGCACGCGGGATGGGGATGACGAACCGCACCGAGAACCCGCCGCCACGGCGCGGGCCGGCCGACAGCGTGCCGCCGAACATCTCGGCGCGCTCGCGCATCCCGAGCAGGCCGTACCCGGCGGTGGGGGGCGGTTCGTCGGGACCGGGGGAACCGTCGGCCGCCAGGCCCCTGCCGTCGTCGTCCACCCGCAGCTCCACCTCCTCCTCGCCCCAGCGCAACAGGACCGTGACGGCGGGCCGCGGGCCCGCGTGCTTGCGCACGTTGGTGAGCGACTCCTGGCACACCCGGAACAGCGTCAGACCAACACCGGGCGGCAGGCGTCGCTCGACGCCCACCCGGGCGAACGAGACCCGCAGGCCGTCGTCGCGGGCCTGGTCGACCAGGCCGGTGATGTCGCCCGTGTCGGGCTGGGGCTGCAGGGGGGCCGCGCTGCCCGACGACGGTGTCGCCCGGGGCACGGTGCCGCCCGGTCCGCTCCCCACACCCTGACGGGCCGTGGCGGGCGTCCCGGGGCCCGCCGCGCGCCCGGCCACGACGGCGTCCGGCGCCATCAGGCCGAGCGGCGTGGCTGCGCTGGGCTGGTCCTGCCGCAGCACCCCGAGCAGCCGCCGCATGTCGGCGAGGGCTGCACGGCCCGTCTCGGCGATGGTGCCCAGCGAGCGTGCGGCCGCGGCCGGGTCGGCGGCCGCGGCGTACCGCCCGCCGTCGGCCTGCGCGATGATCACCGACAGGGAGTGGGCGACGATGTCGTGCATCTCGCGGGCGATGCGCGACCGCTCGGCCGCCGTGGCGATCTGGGCCTGCTGGTCCCGCTCGATCTCGAGGCGCTCGGCGCGGTCGCGCATCGCGGTGATCATCGCCCGCCGCGAACGGCGCACCAGGCCGAACGCGAACGAGCAGCCGAGCAGCGCCATGGACAGGACGACCATCGGTATGCCGTCCAGCGGCGAGCCGGCGCCGTTGTAGAGCCACAACGAGACACCGACGGAGACCGAGCCGACCACCGCCATCCAGCAGGCCATCCGGTACGCCCACCGCGGCCCGTACACCGTCACGCAGTACATCGACACGAGCACGGCCAGGTCGGCCGGGAGCAGCAGCGGGGTGCCGAGGACCGTGATCTGCAGCATGCAGACGACGAACATCGCGATGCACGAGGCGACGGGCCGCGTACGGCACCAGGGCAGGGGCGCGAGCACGGCAGCGGAGAGCAGCACGGCCTGGCCGCCGCCGAGGGCGAACGTGCTGGGCGACGAGGCGGCGAGGGTCAGCGTGAACAGCGCCGCCAGCAGCGTCGAGGAGAGGTCGACGAGGAACCGATAACGCTCCGCCCACCGCGCCCACCGCTCGTACCAACCCATGCAGGTCAGAGTAGGTCGAACCGTTGCGGTGGCGCGTCATACCGTGGTAGCACTTGCGCCATCGCTTGCTCTACCGAAAGGATTCGGTAGCAAGGTCGTTCCGAGGGTGCCCGGGTAGCGCCAGAGCGTCGGTTATGCCCTACGATGGCGAAATGACTCACGTACTCCTAGCCGAGGACGACCCGGCCATTGCCGAGCCGTTGGCACGAGCGCTCTCCCGTGAGGGATACGACGTCGTCGTGCAAGGAACCGGCAAAGGTGCGATCGAGAGCTCGACCGGTGCGGACATCGTCGTTCTGGACCTGGGCCTTCCGGACATGGACGGGCTCGATGTCGCGCGCGAGATCAGGGCCAACGGCCTCACCGTGCCCGTGCTGGTGCTGACCGCCCGTGCCGACGAGGTGGACCTCGTCGTGGGCCTTGACGCCGGCGCCGACGACTACGTCACCAAGCCCTTCCGCCTGGCCGAGCTGCTCGCCCGCGTGCGGGCGCTGCTGCGCCGCTCGCACGGCGAGACCGGCGAGGAGGAGGAGCTGCACGCGCAGGACGTCCGTGTCGACGTATCCGCGCACCGGGCCTTCCAGGGCGACCGCGAGCTGCACCTGACCACCAAGGAGTTCGACCTGCTGCGCGTACTCGTGCAGAACGCCGGCTCCGTGGTCGTCCGGGACACGCTCATGCGCGACGTCTGGGGCTCGGACCCGGTCGGCTCGACCAAGACGCTGGACATGCACGTGTCGTGGCTGCGCCGCAAGCTCGGCGACGACGCCAACGCACCGCGCTACGTCTCGACCGTGCGCGGTCTCGGTTTCCGCTTCGAGATCGGGGCGAGCTAGCCAGATGCGCGCCCGCGTGCTGCAGGCGACGATCGCCGCGGTTGCGGTCGCCGTCCTGCTCCTGGGTATCCCGCTCGCGATCTTCGGCGCGCGATACATCTACGACCAGGAGGTCGCCCGGGTCGAGACCCGGGCGCAGGACCTTCTGTCGTCCGCGGTCAACTCCTACGAGCGCAACCGCTCCGCCGCCGACACCGGCTTCGTCGACCAGTCGGTGCTGGATCGGGCGGTTCAGCCGCAGAGCACCGACATCGTCGCGCACGTGACGGTGAACCAGCCCGACGGCGCGCAGCTCACGTCGGGTGAGCCCGTGACCGGCGCCACCATCGACCGTGGGCTGGCCTCCGAGGCGCAGCCCGTGATGGGCGTGGTGATCTCCGTCTCGGCCTGGCCCGCGTACATCAAGGCGATCAACGTCGTCGTGCTCGTCGTGTTCGGCAGCGTGGGCGCCTTCGCAGCGGGTGCGGTCACGGCGGCCTGGCAGGCGAACCGGCTCGCGCAACCCTTCGTGTACCTGGCGGCCTCGGCCGAACAGCTCGGCGCGGGACAGGTGCGGCCACGGCTGGACCCGTCCGGCGTCGAGGAGATCGACCTGGTCGCGGCCGAGCTGGCACGGAGCTCCGACCGGCTCGCGGCGCGGCTCGCGGTGGAGAGACAGTTCACGTCGGACGCCTCCCACCAGCTTCGCACGCCGCTCACGGCGCTCACCATGCGCCTGGAGGAGATCACGTTCACCTCCACCGAGCCGGACGTGCAGGAGGAGGCCCGGATCTCGCTCGAGCAGGTGGAGCGGCTGGTCGGGGTGGTCGACGATCTCCTGTCCCGCTCGCGGCGCGCCCAGGGCGGTACCACGGAGTCCGTCGACGTCGCCGTCGTCTTCCTCCAGCAGGAGGAGGAGTGGCGCGAGTCGTTCGAGCGGGCGGGCCGGCACCTGAACGTCGAGGACTCGGGCGGCGCCCGCGTCCTGGCGACCCCCGGTGCGCTCGCCCAGGTGCTGTCCACGCTGCTGGAGAACTCGCTCAAGCACGGCGACGGCACGACGACCCTGCGGATCCGCGAGGGTCAGCGGGGCGCCATGGCCATCGAGGTCACGGACGAGGGCGCCGGCGTGCCGGAGGACATGCAGGGCAAGATCTTCGAGCGCGGCGTCACGTCGGGTGCCGGGACGGGTCTCGGGCTCGCGCTGGCCAAGGACCTCGTCGCGGCGGACGGCGGGAACCTCCAGCTCACCCAGCGCACCCCGCCGGTGTTCTCGGTGTTCCTGTCGGGTGTACCCAAGACGCTCGACCCGCACCAGGTGCTGCCGGTGGGGTCGAAGATCTCCAGCTTCGGCCAGAAGAAGGGCCGCGGCCGCCGGTAGGCTGTGTCCACGTGAGCGCAACAGAGATCCACCCGTCAGGCCCGCCCGTCGTCGCAGTCGTGGGAGGCGGGCAGCTCGCCCGGATGATGGCGCCGGCCGCCGGTGAGCTGGGCATCCACCTGCGGGTCCTGGTGGAGGAGCCGGGGTCGTCCGCCGCGCAGGTCGTGACGGACACACCAGTGGGTGCGGCCTCGGACGAGGCGGCGATCCGTTCGCTCATCGCGCCCTCCGAGGGCGCCGCCGCGACGGTGCTGACGTTCGAGCACGAGCATGTGCCGAACGCCCTGCTCACGGACCTCATCGAGCACGGGACCCCGGTGCGCCCCGGCCCGCACGCGCTGGTGCAGGCGCAGGACAAGATCGTGATGCGGCAGCGGCTCACGGAGCTCGGCGTGCCGTGCCCGCGGTGGGCCCCGCTGCCGTCGTCGTCCACGGAGGAGGGGCGGGCCGCCCTGGCGGCCTTCCTGACGGAGGTGGGCGGCGAGGCCGTCGTCAAGACCTCCCGTGGCGGCTACGACGGCAAGGGCGTCCGCGTGGTCTCCTCCCCGGACGACGTCGCCGACTGGTTCGCCGGCGTGGCAGACGGTGGCCCGCCCCTGCTCGTCGAGGAGAAGGTGCCGTTCGTGCGCGAGCTGGCCGCGCTGGTGGCCCGACGGCCGTCCGGCGAGGTGCGGGCGTGGCCCGTCGTGGAGTCGGTGCAGCGCGACGGCGTGTGCTCCGAGGTGATCGCCCCGGCGCCCGGCCTGTCCGCGGAGCTCGACGCCCGTGCGCGCGAGATCGCGACGACGGTCGCCGAGGGGCTCGACGTCACCGGCGTGCTGGCGGTCGAGATGTTCGAGGTCACCGGTGCGGACGGCGTGCCGACGGTGCTCGTCAACGAGCTCGCGATGCGCCCGCACAACAGCGGCCACTGGACGATCGACGGCGCCGTGACCAGCCAGTTCGAGCAGCACCTGCGCGCAGTCCTTGACCTGCCGCTCGGCGCCACCGAACCGGTCGCCGCCTGGACCGTGATGGCGAACGTGCTCGGCTCCACGCTGGGCGAGCTCACCGACGCGCTGCCGGAGCTGCTCGCGGCCTTCCCGGAGGCGCGCGTGAACCTGTACGGCAAGGGCATCCGGCCGGGCCGGAAGCTCGGCCACGTGAACGTGAGCGGCGACGACCTGGACGAGGTCCGGCGTCGGGCCAGCGCGGCCGCGGCACTGCTGCGCGGCGACAACACCGAGGAAGAGGCGAACGGATGAGCATCAGCCCGCAGGTCGGCATAGTGATGGGGTCGGACTCCGACTGGCCGGTCATGGAGGCAGCCGCCGAGGCGCTGCGCGAGTTCGAGGTGCCGGTGGAGGTCGACGTCGTCTCGGCGCACCGCATGCCCACCGAGATGATCGACTACGGGCGGCAGGCCGCCGGCCGCGGGCTGCGCGTGATCATCGCGGGCGCCGGCGGCGCCGCACACCTGCCGGGCATGCTCGCTTCGGTGACGCCGCTGCCGGTGATCGGGGTGCCGGTGCCGCTCAAGTACCTGGACGGCATGGACTCCCTGCTGTCGATAGTGCAGATGCCCGCAGGCGTACCCGTCGCGACGGTGTCGATCGGCGGGGCGCGCAACGCGGGCCTGCTCGCCGCGCGCATCCTGGCCTCGGGCGAAGGGGCCGGCGCGGCTGCCCTGCGGGAGCGCATGGAGGCGTTCCAGACGGAGCTGAGCGCGGTCGCGCACGCCAAGGGTGAGCGGCTGCGGTCGCAGGTCCGCGGCTGAGCGGTCCGGGTTGGTCCGGGGATTCCGTCCACACTGTCGGTCCACACCGTCGGGAAGACAGGTACTCCGCGGGGTGTGTTGCTGTGCGTAGACACTGTCTACGCACAGC
>NZ_JBHXBG010000094.1:0-22197 GCF_042726755.1 Promicromonospora sp. NPDC060271
CCGCACCCTCCGTACGGAAGGTGCGGCCCGGCGTCGTGCGGGGGAGAAAGAGGCTCAGGCCTCGTCCTTCTCCTCGGCGGCCTTCTTCTTGGGAGCCGCCTTCTTCTTCTTGGGTGCCTCGGCAGCGGCGTCCTCGGCGGGGGCGTCGGTGACGTCCTCGACCGGAGCGTCCTCGACGACTGCGTCCTCGGCGGGGGCCTCGGTGACGTCAGCGGCCTTCTCGGCGGCCTTCGTGGCCTCCTTGACGACTGCCTGCTTGGGGCTCACGGGCTCGGTGATGAGCTCGATGACCGCCATGGGCGCGTTGTCACCCTTGCGGGTGCCGATCTTGGTGATGCGCGTGTAGCCACCGTTGCGCTCGGCCATGGCCGGGGCGATCTCGGTGAAGAGCGTGTGCACCACGCCCTTGTCACGCACGACGGTGAGCACGCGGCGACGGGCGGACAGGTCGCCCTTCTTCGCGAACGTGATCAGACGCTCGGCCAGGGGACGCAGGCGCTTGGCCTTGGTCTCCGTGGTCGTGATGCGGCCGTGCTCGAAGAGGGAGGTGGACAGGTTCGCGAGAATCAGACGCTCGTGAGCCGGGCTACCGCCGAGCCGCGCGCCCTTGGTAGGGGTAGGCATTACTTGTCTCCTTGGAAGTGGTTCCGCACGTCCGGCCTAGGCAGGACGTGGGACGTCAGTACGACTGCTCGTCGCCGCTGTAGGCCGCGGAGTCGCTACCCTCGAAGTACGAAGCGCCGGCCGGATCGAAGTCCAGCGGCGAGTCCTTGAGGCTGAGGCCGAGCTCGGCCAGCTTCTCCTTGACCTCGGTGATCGACTTCGCACCGAAGTTGCGGATGTCGAGCAGGTCCGCCTCACTGCGGGCAACAAGCTCGCCCACCTGGTGGATGCCCTCGCGCTTGAGGCAGTTGTACGAACGGATGGTGAGGTTGAGCTCCTCGATCGGCAGCGCCAGGTCCGCGGCCAGCGCGGTGTCCGTCGGCGACGGGCCGATCTCGATGCCCTCGGCCTCGACGTTCAGCTCACGTGCCAGGCCGAACAGCTCGACCAGGGTCTTGCCGGCCGAGGCGAGCGCGTCGCGAGGCGTGATCGCCTGCTTGGTCTCGACATCGACGATGAGCTTGTCGAAGTCGGTGCGCTGCTCGACTCGGGTGGCCTCGACCTTGTACGTGACCTTGAGGACCGGCGAGTAGATCGAGTCGACCGGGATGCGCCCGATCTCCGCGTCGAACTGCTTGTTCTGCGCGGCGGACACGTACCCACGACCCCGCTCGACGGTCAGCTCGATCTCGAGCTTGCCCTTTTCGTTGAGGGTGGCGATGTGCAGGTCGGGGTTGTGGACCTCGACCCCCGCCGGCGGAACGATGTCCGCGGCGGTCACGACGCCGGCGCCCTGCTTGCGCAGGTACATCACGACGGGCTCGTCGTTCTCCGAGGAGACGACGAGGTTCTTGATGTTGAGGATGATCTCGGTGACGTCTTCCTTCACGCCCGACACGGTGCTGAACTCGTGCAGCACACCGTCGATACGGATGGACGTGACGGCCGCGCCCGGGATGGACGACAGCAGGGTGCGACGCATCGAGTTGCCGAGCGTGTAGCCGAAGCCAGGCTCGAGCGGCTCGATGGAGAAGCGGGAACGGCTCTCCGAGATGACCTCTTCGGTCAGCGTGGGGCGCTGTGCGATAAGCACTGTGGGTGTCCTTTCGAGTGTGCGTCCGCTATATGACGCATCACGGCATGCGATCTCTCGCGGCCCGGGCGGATCTCTGTCACCGTCCGGGCGAAGGTGCTCACCGCGAGCGGTGAGCGGACGTCGCGACCAGGTGGTGACCGCGGCCCGGAGGCCGCAGGTCACCACCTGTCGCGACAAACATCAGACGCGCCGACGCTTCGGGGGGCGGCAGCCGTTGTGCGCCTGGGGCGTCACGTCCTGGATCGAGCCGACCTCGAGGCCGGTCGCCTGGAGCGAGCGGATCGCGGTCTCGCGACCCGAACCCGGCCCCTTCACGAAGACGTCGACCTTCTTGACGCCGTGCTCCTGCGCGCGGCGCGCGGCCGACTCGGCGGCCATCTGCGCGGCGTACGGGGTGGACTTGCGCGAGCCCTTGAAGCCGACGTGGCCGGCAGAGGCCCACGACACCACGGCACCGGACGGGTCGGTGATCGAGATGATCGTGTTGTTGAAGGTGGACTTGATGTGCGCCTGGCCGAGCGGGACGTTCTTCTTGTCCTTGCGGCGCGGCTTGCGGCCGGCGGCGGAGCGAGTCTTGGGAGGCATCTGTTCTGTAATCTCCTGGTCTGATCGGACCGGGGCGGTCTCAGCTCGGTGAGCCGACCGCGCCACGGACTGCTATCAGCGGGCCTTCTTCTTGCCCGCGACGGTGCGCTTGGGACCCTTGCGGGTGCGCGCGTTGGTCTTGGTGCGCTGACCACGCACCGGCAGGCCGCGACGGTGGCGCAGGCCCTGGTAGGTGCCGATCTCGACCTTGCGGCGGATGTCGGCCGCGACCTCACGGCGGAGGTCACCCTCGAGCTTGAAGTTGCCCTCGAGGTAGTCGCGAAGTGCAACGAGCTCGGCGTCGCCGAGGTCCTTGACGCGGACGTCCGGGCTGATGCCCGTGGCGGCCAGGGTCTCCTTCGCGCGGGTACGACCCACACCGAAGATGTAAGTGAGCGCAACCTCAAGCCGCTTGTCGCGGGGGAGGTCGACGCCGATAAGACGTGCCATGTGCCTTCCGGCTCCTGTACTGCTCATCGGAGGTCTGCCGCACCGCCATCTCGCGATTCATGCGAGCCCCGGCCTCCGGGCCGAGGGTTCCCCTCACCTGTGCGGTCGCCCGCTGGGTGAGGTTCGAGGTGGTGCGCTGGTGGTGGCCTCAGCCACCGGACCCCGGGCGGATGCCCGGGACGTGATCAGCCCTGGCGCTGCTTGTGGCGCAGGTTGTCGCAGATCACCATGACGCGACCGTGCCGGCGAATCACCTTGCACTTGTCGCAGATCTTCTTGACGCTCGGCTTGACCTTCATGGGTTTTCCTCCACCACGGCGCCCGGTCTCTCGGTGCGCACGCAGCAGTGTCGTGGGTGGTCGATCGTGCGGCGACGTCACCTCTTGGCCAGGCCGCGAGTGACATAGCCCCGGATCGGGGACTGACTACTTGTAGCGGTAGACGATCCGGCCGCGGGACAGGTCGTACGGGCTGAGCTCCACCACCACACGGTCCTCGGGGAGGATCCGGATGTAGTGCTGTCGCATCTTGCCCGAGATGTGTGCGAGAACCTTGTGACCGTTCGACAGCTCGACGCGGAACATCGCGTTCGGCAGAGCCTCGACCACGCTGCCCTCGATCTCGATGACACCGTCCTTCTTTGCCATATCCTCCGCTAACTCTCGTCGTGACTGCTTCCACGCCCACGGCACCGCAGGAGCCCTGCGGAGCCGACAGTCGGGTGTGGATGTCGTGTGTGCCCGTGTACCGCCGACCTCGTGTGCCTCGGCCTGCGCCCCGCTCGCGCGGGGACCGGCAGGCGCCTCGGCACCCTTTCAAGAACGGGAGGCGTTGAACGGACTACACCCAGCGGTCCAGCCTACGCCACTTCGGAAAGCATTCAAAGCGCAGGACGACGGCGACAGCCGCTCCCGGCCGTGAGCCTCGCCACGGCCGACCCTTCAGAGGTCGTACTCGACACCCGGCAGGCCGATCATCGTGTGCGGGAGGCTGGTGACGAAGAAGAACAGCATGGGGAGCCAGCCGAGCACCATGCCGAGGCCCAGCGCGACGAGCACGTGCCTGCCCCGCGCCTTCCAGAACCACACGCCGAGCAGCCACACCAGCACGCCGACCAGCAGGACCGACTCCCACACGAGCAGCGAGGTGCCGAACCCGAGCACCATGCCGACCCAGAGGAACGGGCTCGGCGCGAGCCGGCGGCCCCAGGTGGCGAGCCAGCGTCCGAACCGTTCGAGGCCGTGGCGCGCGGCCGGGAGAACCCGGGCACCCGCGCCGGTGCCAGGAGCTCCGGCGTCACCGGGCGGAGTGCGCGCTTCATCGGTCACAGGCCGATCGTAGCCAACTGACTCCGAGTTAAATAGGCCCTGGGTGAAAGTCGCCTCCGGCTCAGTCTCCACCTGTATCGACCGAGCCTGCGGTTCCGCTTCGGGCGCGCGCCTCGTTCCTCAGTCGAGCGAGACCGGGGTCACGCCGAAGACGGCGAGGCGCTCCGCTCCCCCGTCGACCGCCGTGAGGACGATGATGCCGTCCTCCGTGATCGCGGTGGAGTGCTCCCAGTGCGCCGCACGGGAGCCGTCGACCGTGACCACCGTCCAGTCGTCCTCGAGCACCCTGGTCTCGGACCCGCCGCGCGTGATCATCGGCTCGATCGCAAGGCACATCCCCGACCGCAGCCGGGGGCCCGACCCGGACGTCTTGTAGTTGTGCACATCCGGCGGCTGGTGCATGGCGCTGCCGATGCCGTGCCCGACGTACTCCTCGACGATGCCGTAGTCGATGCCGTTGAACTCGCCACCCATCTCGACGGCGGCCTCAACGGCCTCGCCCACCGCGTTCAGGCGCTTCGCGGACGCCAGCGTGGCGATGCCCGCCCACATGGCGGTCTCCGTGGTCCGGACGAGCGCCACGTCGGCGAGGTCCGCACCCGCGGCGACCAGGTCGTCGTCGGGCAGCGTGTGGTCGAGCGCCCCGTCGGGGCCCAGGACGAACGAGACCGCCGAGTCACCGTGCCAGCCCTCGACGATCGCACCGCAGTCGATCGAGACGAGGTCACCCGCTGCCAGCGTCCGGCTGCCCGGGATGCCGTGGATGACCTCGTCGTTGACCGACGTGCAGATGACTCCGGTGAAGCCGTGGTAGCCGAGGAACGACGGCGCCGCACCGGCGTCGTCGATCGCCCTGGCGGCCACGGCGTCCAGCTCCGCGGTGGTGACCCCCGGCCGGGCCGCGGACCGGACCGCGGCAAGAGTGTCCGCGACCACCAGACCGGCACGCCGCATGAGGCGTACCTGGTCCGGTGTCTTGTACTCGATCCGGTCCCGCCCGAAGACCACGCCTCAGCCCAGCTGGGCCGCGAGGGCGGCGACGATGCGGTCGGTGACCTCGGCGATCTCGCCGACGCCGTCCACCTTGGCCAGCAGCCCGCGCTCCGCGTACGCGGCGGTGAGGGGAGCCGTCTCGGTGCCGTAGATGTCGAGCCGGCGGGCGATCCCCTCAGGGGTGTCGTCCGCACGACCCTCGTCCTCGGCGCGCTTGGTGAGACGCTCCAGCAGGACGTCCCGGTCCGCCGTCAGCTCGATCACGCCGTCGAGCTCCCAGCCGAAGCCGGCGAGAGCGGTGTCCAGCTCAGCGACCTGGGCCGCGTTGCGCGGGTAGCCGTCCAGCAGGAACCCGGCCTTGACGTCCTCGTCACCGAGGCGGTCGCGGACCATCGCGTTGGTGATCTCGTCCGGGACGAGCTCACCCTTGTCGATGTACTCCTTGGCCGTGATGCCGAGCTCGGTGCCGCCCTTGATGTTGGCCCGGAAGATGTCGCCGGTGGAGATCGCGGCGATCCCGAACACCTCGGCGAGGCGCGCGGCCTGCGTGCCCTTGCCGACGCCCTGCGGGCCCATGATGACCAGGCGCGTGACCTGGCCTTCCTTGTCCGGACGAGCGTGGAGCTCGCGACGAGAGGCGGTGGAGGGGGTCTGACTCAACGGAGAAATCCTTCGTAATGGCGCTGCTGCAGCTGTGAATCGATCTGCTTGACCGTATCCAGCCCGACGCCGACCACGATGAGGATCGAGGCACCGCCGAAGGGCAGGGCCGTGCTGACGCCCAGGAAGACGAGCACCAGCGTCGGGATCAGCGCAACCAGCGCGAGGTACACGGAACCGGCGGAGGTGATCCTGGTGATCACGAAGTCCAGGTACTCCGCCGTCGGGCGGCCGGCCCGGATGCCGGGGATGAAGCCGCCGTACTTCTTCATGTTGTCCGCGACCTCGTCCGGGTTGAACGTGATCGAGGTGTAGAAGAAGCAGAAGAAGATGATCATCAGCGTGTAGATCGCGATGTACAGCGGCGACGACTGCTGGACCAGGTTGTTCGAGATCCAGATGACCCACTCGGCCTGCTGGTCGCCGAACTGGGCCAGGAGGCCCGGGATGGCCAGGATCGACGCCGCGAAGATCACGGGGATCACGCCGGACATGTTGATCTTGATCGGGATGTAGGTGCTGGTGCCGCCGTACATGCGGCGGCCGACCATGCGCTTCGCGTACTGCACCGGGATGCGGCGCTGCGACTGCTCCACGAACACCACGAGGCCGATGACCAGGATGATCACGAGGATCATGACGATGAAGTTCACGACGCCGTTGGCGCCACCGGCGATCGACCAGAGCGACGTCGGGAAGCTCGCCGCGATCGACGTGAAGATCAGGAGCGACATGCCGTTGCCGACGCCGCGCTCGGTGATCAGCTCGCCGAGCCACATGACGAGGCCCGTACCGGCGGTCATGGTGATGACCATGAAGATCGAGGTCAGCACGCTGTCGTCAGGGATGACGGAGACCTCACAGCCCGGGAAGAGCAGGTTCTGACGCGCCGTCGTGATGACGGTGGTCGACTGCAGGATCGCGAGGCCGATGGTGAGGTAGCGCGTGTACTGGGTCAGCTTCGTCTGACCCGACTGGCCCTCCTTCTGCAGCGCCTCGAAGCGTGGGATCACCACGCGAAGCAGCTGCACGATGATGCTCGCCGTGATGTACGGCATGATCCCGAGGGCGAAGATCGACAGCTGCAGCAGAGCACCGCCGCTGAAGACGTTGATCAGGCCGAGCAGGGTGTTGTCCCCTTGCCCAGCGATGCATTGCTGCACGTTCGCGTAGTCCACGCCGGGAGTCGGTATGAACGACCCGAGCCGGAAGATCGCCATGATCGCGATCGTGAACAGCAGCTTGCGCCGCAGGTCTGGCGTCCGGAAAGCCCGGCCGAAAGCGCTGAGCACCCTATCCTCCTGGCCCGCCGTTGCGGGATCTAGTGTCGCCGGCGCAACGCCGGCGAGATGTGTCGAACGTGGGCCAGACCACAACGGTGCAGCCAGACCGTGTCGGATTCTACGTTGCTCACGGGGCCTTTCGGACCACAAGAGCCCCGGGAAATTCTCAAGAGAGCACACAGGGCCGGCCGCGCATCATGCGCCGCCGGCCCTGTAGCTGTATCAGGCCTCCGAGACCGTACCGCCGGCCGCCAGGATCTTCTCCTTGGCGGTCGCCGAGACGCGGTCGACCGCGATCTCGAGCTTGACGTTGATCTCACCGTTGCCGAGCACCTTCACGGGCTGACCCTTGCGGACCGCCCCCTTGGCGACGAGGTCCTCGACGGTGACGGAGCCACCCTCGGGGAACAGCGTCGAGAGCTTGTCCAGGTTCACGACCTGGAACTCCACGCGGAACGGGTTCTTGAACCCACGCAGCTTCGGGAGGCGCATGTGCAGAGGCACCTGCCCACCCTCGAAGCCAGCGGGGACCTGGTAACGAGACTTCGTACCCTTGGTACCGCGACCTGCCGTCTTACCCTTCGAGCCCTCACCGCGACCCACACGGGTCTTCGCGGTCTTGGCGCCGGGGGCCGGACGGAGGTGATGCATCTTCAGCGGCTTGTTCTCCGCCATGATCACTCGACCTCCTCGACGGCGACGAGGTGCGCCACCGTCTTGACCATGCCACGGATCTCCGCGCGGTCCTCCTTCACGGCGGTGTCGCCGATCCGCTTGAGGCCGAGGGTCCGCAGCGTGTCACGCTGGTTCTGCTTGCCGCCGATGGCGGACTTGGTCTGAGTCACCTTGAGTCGAGCCATCATGCACCCGCCTTTGCAGTCGACTCGGCACGGCCCGCGGCCTGCGCACGCAGGAGCGCGGCCGGAGCCACGTCCTCGAGCGCGAGCCCACGACGAGCGGCAACAGCAGCCGGCTCCTCGAGGCCCTTCAGGGCCTCGACCGTGGCGTGCACGATGTTGATCGCGTTCGACGAACCGAGCGACTTGCTCAGCACGTCGTGGATGCCCGCGCACTCCAGCACGGCGCGCACCGGACCACCGGCGATCACACCGGTACCCGGCGACGCCGGACGCAGGAACACGACACCGGCGGCCTTCTCACCCTGGATGGGGTGAGGGATGGTGCCCTGGATACGAGGGACGCGGAAGAAGTTCTTCTTCGCCTCCTCGACACCCTTGGCGATCGCTGCGGGCACCTCCTTGGCCTTGCCGTAGCCGACGCCTACGGTGCCGTCACCGTCGCCCACCACGACGAGCGCGGTGAAGCTGAAGCGGCGGCCACCCTTGACGACCTTGGAGACGCGGTTGATGGAGACGACCTTCTCGATGAAGGCGCTCTTCTCCTCGCGCGCCCCACGACGGTCGCCGCCACGACCGCCACCACGGCGGTCGTTACGGTCCTTGTTCTCGGTGGCGGCACCCTGGGGGGCGCCGCTGCGCTGCCCTGCAGCCATCAGAGAGTCCTCTTCTTCCGTGCGTTGGTCATCACAGGGCCAGACCGCCCTCGCGGGCGCCGTCAGCCACTGCAGCGACGCGACCGTGGTACTTGTTGCCGCCGCGGTCGAACACGACGGTGTCGACGCCGACAGCCTTGGCACGCTCGGCGACGAGCTCGCCGATCTTGCGGGCCTTGGCCGTCTTGTCGCCGTCGAACGCACGCAGGTCGGCCTCGAGGGTCGACGCAGACGCGACGGTCTTGCCCACGCTGTCGTCCACGACCTGCGCCACCATGTGGCGCGAGGAACGGGTGACGACGAGACGCGGACGAACGGCGGTGCCAGCGATCTTCTTGCGCAGGCGCAGGTGGCGACGCTGACGAGCGACGGACTTGCCCTTGCCCAGGATCTTGATAGCCATCGTCACTTACCAGCCTTTCCGACCTTGCGGCGGACGTTCTCGCCGGCGTAGCGCACGCCCTTGCCCTTGTAGGGCTCGGGCTTGCGGATCTTGCGAATGTTCGCTGCGACCTCGCCGACCTGCTGCTTGTCGATGCCCGAGACCGAGAACTTGGTGGGGCTCTCGACAGCGAACGTGACGCCCGCGGGCGGCTCGATGACAACAGGGTGGCTGAAGCCGAGCGCGAACTCGAGGCTCGAGCCCTTCGCCACGACGCGGTAACCAGTACCGACGATCTCGAGCTTCTTCTCGTAGCCCTGCGTCACACCGGTGATCATGTTGGCGATCAGGGTGCGGGTCAGGCCGTGCAGCGCACGGGAGTTCCGCTCGTCGTCAGGACGCGACACCACGAGCTGGGCGTCCTCCTGAGCGACATTGATGGGTGCGGGCACGTTGTGCTCGAGAGAACCCTTGGGGCCCTTCACGGTCACGAGCGCGCCGCTGACAGTGATGTCCACGCCGGCTGGGACCGGAACGGGAAGCTTGCCGATTCGAGACATTGGCGTTTTCTCCTTTCCGGATTACCAGACGTAGGCGAGGACTTCGCCGCCGACGCCCTTGGCCTGTGCCTGGCGGTCGGTCAGCAGGCCGGAGGACGTGGACAGGATCGCCACGCCCAGGCCGCCGAGCACCTTGGGCAGATCGGTGGACTTGCGGTAGACACGCAGGCCGGGCTTCGAGATGCGGCGCACGCCGGCAAGGGCGCGCTCCCGGTTCTGGCCGTACTTCAGCTCGAGCGTGAGGGTCTTGCCCACCTGGGCGTCCTCGACGTTCCAGCCGGAGATGTAACCCTCGGCCTGCAGGATCTCAGCGATGTGCGTCTTCAGCTTCGACGACGGCATGGAAACCGTGTCGTGGTGCGCCGAGTTCGCGTTACGCAGACGGGTCAGCATGTCTGCGATCGGGTCGGTCATAGTCATCGGGCTCTTGCCCTTCCTCGCCGGGGTATCCGAACGGCCTCGATGGGCCGGACAGACCTACGGCGTAGTTGTGTTACCAGCTGCTCTTGGTGACGCCGGGAAGCTCGCCACGGTGGGCCATCTCCCGGACGCAGACGCGGCACAGGCCGAACTTGCGGTAGACGGAGTGCGGGCGACCGCACTTCTGGCACCGGGTGTAGGCGCGAACCGCGAACTTCGGCTTGGCGGCCGCCTTGTTGATCAGGGCCTTCTTCGCCATGTCAGTTCTCCTTGAAGGGGAAGCCGAGACGGCGCAGCAGAGAGCGGCCCTCGTCGTCGGTCGTCGCCGTCGTCACGACCGTGATGTCCATACCGCGGACCCGGTCGATCTTGTCCTGGTCGATCTCGTGGAACATCGACTGCTCCGTGAGACCGAAGGTGTAGTTGCCGTGCCCGTCGAACTGCTTGGGCGACAGACCACGGAAGTCGCGGATACGCGGCAGGGCGGTCGCCAGCAGGCGGTCCAGGAACTCCCACATGCGGTCACCGCGAAGCGTGACGTGCGCACCGATCGGCATGCCCTCGCGCAGCTTGAACTGAGCGATGGACTTACGGGCCTTGGTGACCTGCGGCTTCTGACCGGTGATCGCCGAGAGGTCGCGGATGGCGCCCTCGATGAGCTTCGAGTCCTTGGCCGCGTCGCCCACACCCATGTTCACGACGATCTTCGTGAGACCGCCGGCCTGGTGCAGGTTCTTGTGGCCGAACTCCTCGATCAGCGCCGGGAGGATCTCCTCGCGGTACTTCTGCTTGAGGCGCGGCTGGGCCGGGGCCTCGATGGTCGTCTCGGTCATCAGATGTCCTTCCCGGAGCGCTTCGCAACGCGGATCCGGACGGTCTTGGTACGGCCGTCGCGCTCCACCTGCTCCTCGCGGTACCCGACGCGGGTGCCCTTCTTGGTCTCCGGGTCGACGATCATCACGTTGCTCACGTGGATCGGCGCCTCGACCGTCTCGATGCCACCGGTGCGGGCGCCGCGCTGCGACTGGCCCACCTTGGTGTGCTTCGTGACTCGCTGAACACCCTCGACCACGAGGCGGTCGGAGTCCTTGAGGACCTCGAGCACCCGGCCGGTCTTGCCCTTGTCGCGACCCGAGATCACGATGACCTGGTCGCCCTTCTTGATCTTCGCCATGGTCAGAGCACCTCCGGAGCCAGCGAGATGATCTTCATGAACCGCTTGTCACGCAGCTCGCGGCCGACCGGGCCGAAGATGCGCGTCCCACGAGGCTCACCGTCGTTCTTGAGGATGACGGCGGCGTTCTCGTCGAACTTGATGTAGGAACCGTCGGGACGGCGGCGTTCCTTGGCGGTCCGGACGACGACAGCCTTGATGACGTCGCCCTTCTTCACGTTGCCGCCCGGGATCGCGTCCTTGACGGTGGCGACGATGGTGTCGCCGATTCCGGCGTAGCGACGGCCCGAACCACCGAGAACGCGGATGCAGAGAATCTCCTTGGCACCCGTGTTGTCGGCGACCCGAAGTCGCGACTCCTGCTGGATCATTTGAATGAACTCCTGTCGTCGAACTGGTTCTCGCGCGGACTGGTTCCGGCGAGCCTGGCCGAACGGATAGTTGCTGTGCTAGGCCGGGACGGCACGCGTACGTGTGTCACGCACCGCCCCCGCCGATGTAGAAGTCCTTACTTGGCCTTCTCGAGGATCTCCACCAGCCGGAACCGCTTGGTAGCGGACAGCGGGCGGGTCTCCATGATGACGACCAGGTCGCCGATGCCGGCGCTGTTCTGCTCGTCGTGTGCCTTGACCTTGGTCGTGCGACGGATGACCTTGGCGTAGAGGGGGTGCTTCACCCGGTCCTCGACCTCGATCACGATGGTCTTGTCCATCTTGTCGCTGACCACGTAGCCACGGCGCACCTTACGCGTCGCGCGCTGGGCCTCGGTGGCCTCAGCAGCAGTCGTGTTGTCGCTCATTGCCTCACTCACTCACGCTCGGAGCCGTACGGATGCCGAGCTCGCGCTCGCGCAGGATCGTGTAGATCCGGGCGATGTCGCGACGGACGGCCTTGAGACGACCGTGGCTCTCGAGCTGGCCGGTCGCCGACTGGAAGCGGAGGTTGAAGAGCTCCTCCTTGGCTTCCTTCAGCTTGGCGACGAGGGTCTCGTCGTCCATGCCATCCAGATCGATGGGGGCAAGCCCCTGCGTACCGATAGCCATATCAGACACCACCCTCGCGCACCACGAAACGGCACTTCATCGGGAGCTTGTGCATCGCGCGGCGCATGGCCTCACGTGCAAGGGACTCGTCAACACCGGCCAGCTCGAAGAGGATCCGGCCCGGCTTGACGTTGGCGACCCACCACTCCGGAGAACCCTTACCGGAACCCATGCGGGTCTCGGCAGGCTTCTTCGTCAGCGGACGGTCCGGGTAGATGTTGATCCACACCTTGCCGCCACGCTTGATGTGGCGAGTCATTGCGATACGCGCCGCCTCGATCTGGCGGTTGGTGACGTACGCCGGCTCCAGAGCCTGGATGCCGAAGTCGCCGAACGCGATCTGGGTGCCACCCTTTGCCGCACCGGAGCGCGACGGGTGGTGCTGCTTGCGGTGCTTGACCCTGCGCGGGATCAGCATGGTCAGGCCTCCGTTCCGGTCTCAGCGGCCGGAGCAGCAGCTGCCTCAGCCGCGGGGGCTGCCTCAGTGCTGCGCTCGGCCGGACGCTCGTTACGACGTCCGCCGCCACCGCGACGGTCGCTACCGCGCTCGCCACCGCGCTCAGGACGGTCGCCACGACCGCGACCCGCGCGGGGTGCGGCGGTGGCCTGCTGAGCGGCGAACTCCTTCTCGGTGACCTCGCCCTTGTAGATCCACACCTTGACGCCGATGCGGCCGAAGGTGGTGCGGGCCTCGTAGAAGCCGTAGTCGATGTACGCCCGGAGGGTGTGCAGGGGCACGCGGCCCTCGCGGTAGAACTCCGAACGGCTCATCTCGGCGCCACCGAGGCGGCCGGCGACCTGCACGCGAATACCCTTCGCGCCGGCACGCTGGGCGGACTGCATGCCCTTGCGCATCGCGCGACGGAAGGAGACACGGCTGGCGAGCTGCTCGGCGATGCCCTGAGCAACGAGCTGCGCGTCGATCTCCGCGTTCTTGACCTCGAGGATGTTGAGCTGAACCTGCTTGCCCGTGAGCTTCTCGAGCTCACCGCGGATGCGGTCGGCCTCGGCACCCCGACGGCCGATCACGATGCCCGGACGTGCCGTGTGGATGTCCACGCGGACGCGGTCGCGGGTGCGCTCGATCTCGACCTTGGAGATGCCCGCACGCTCGAGGCCGGTGCCCATGAGCTTGCGGATCTGGACGTCCTCGCGGACGTAGTCGCGGTACCGCTGACCAGGCTTGGTGCTGTCGGCGAACCAACGCGACCGGTGGTCAGTCGTAATACCCAGGCGGTACCCGTGCGGGTGAACCTTCTGTCCCACTATCGGGCCCCTTCCTTGTCGGCGAGCACCACGGTGATGTGGCTCGTGCGCTTCAGAATGCGCGTAGCACGTCCCTGAGCCCGAGGCCGGAAACGCTTGAGCGTCGGCCCCTCGTCCACGAACGCGGCGGAGACGACCAGGTCGCCCTCGTCGAAGCGCTCGCTCGCGCGGTCGGCCTTCACCCGAGCGTTCGCGATCGCGCTCTCCACGACCTTGCGGATCGGCTCACTGGCGGCCTGCGGTGCGAACTTCAGCACCGCGACGGCCTCAGAGGCCTGCTTGCCACGGATGAGGTCCACGACGCGCCGGGCCTTCTGGGGCGTGACACGGACGAACCGCGCCTGCGCCTTGGCTTCCATTGCTGTCCTGCTTCCTTTTCTCAGACAGTCCAGATCATCGCTGCTGTGACGGGGAGAACCCCACGCCTCAGCGGCGACGACCCTTCCTGTCGTCCTTCACGTGGCCGCGGAAGGTCCGCGTGGGAGCGAACTCGCCGAGCTTGTGGCCGACCATCGCCTCGGTCACGAAGACCGGGACGTGCTTGCGACCGTCGTGCACGGCAAAGGTGTGACCGAGAAAGTCGGGCGTGACGACCGACCGACGGGACCAGGTCTTGATAACTGTCTTGGTCCCCTTCTCGTTCTGGACGTCCACCTTCTTCTGGAGGTGTCCGTCGACGAAGGGGCCCTTCTTCAGGCTACGAGGCATGTTTCAGGCTCCTATCAGCGCTTCTTGCCGGTACGACGGCGACGGACGATCATCCGGTCGCTCGACTTGTTCGGACGGCGGGTACGACCCTCGGCCTGGCCCCAGGGGCTGACCGGGTGACGACCACCGGACGTCTTGCCTTCACCACCACCGTGGGGGTGGTCCACCGGGTTCATGGCGACACCGCGGACGGTCGGGCGCTTGCCCTTCCAGCGCATGCGGCCGGCCTTGCCCCAGTTGATGTTCGACTGCTCGGCGTTGCCGACCTCGCCGACCGTCGCGCGGCAGCGCAGGTCGACGTTGCGGATCTCACCGGACGGCATGCGCAGCTGCGCATAGGGGCCGTCCTTGGCGACGAGCTGCACCGACGCACCAGCCGAACGGGCGATCTTCGCACCGCCGCCGGGCCGGAGCTCGATGGCGTGGATGACCGTACCGGTCGGGATGTTGCGCAGCGGCAGGTTGTTGCCGGGCTTGATGTCGGCACCCGCACCGGCCTCGATGCGGTCGCCCTGCGACAGCTTGTTCGGCGCGATGATGTAGCGCTTCTCGCCGTCCGCGTAGTGCAGGAGCGCGATGCGCGCCGTGCGGTTGGGGTCGTACTCGATGTGTGCGACCTTCGCGGGCACGCCGTCCTTGTCGTGACGACGGAAGTCGATGACGCGGTAGGCGCGCTTGTGACCGCCGCCCTTGTGCCGCGTCGTGATACGACCGGTGTTGTTACGGCCACCGGACTTGCTCAGCGGGCGGATCAGCGACTTCTCGGGCTGCGAGCGCGTGATCTCGACAAAGTCGGCAACGCTGGAGCCGCGGCGGCCGGGCGTAGTCGGCTTGTACTTACGGATTCCCATGGAAACCTGTCCTCAATCGTCTCTCGTCAGCTCAGCCGACCGGACCGCCGAAGATGTCGATCGAGCCCTCGCGGAGGGTGACGATCGCACGCTTCGTGTCCTTGCGCTTGCCGAGGCCAAAACGCGTGCGACGCGTCTTGCCCTTGCGGTTCATCGTGTTCACCGAAGCGACCTTGACGCTGAAGACCTTCTCGATAGCGATCTTGATCTCGGTCTTGTTGGCGCTCGGGTCCACGATGAAGGTGTACTTGCCCTCGTCGAGAAGGTTGTAGCTCTTCTCGGAGACGACCGGCGCGATCAGGATGTCGCGCGGGTCCTTCACGGTGACGCTCACTTGGCGGTCTCCTCAGCGGTCTCGGCCTCGGACTCCGTGGCGACAGCCTTCGCGCCCTTGGCCGGGCCCTCGAGGAACGCGGCAAGCGCCCCCTCGGTGAAGATGACGTCGTCGGAGACGAGCACGTCGTAGGTGTTCAGCTGGTCAGCGACCAGGAGGTGCACCTCGGGAACGTTGCGCAGGGACTTGATCGTGGCCTCGTCGTCGCGCAGCGTCACGACGAGCACGTGAGCGCGCGTCGTCAGCTTCGTGATGGTGGCGAGCGCCGTCTTGGTGGACGGGACACCCTCGATGCCGAAGCCGGAGACGACGTGCACGCGACCGGCACGAGCGCGGTCGGAGAGGGCACCGCGCAGGGCGGCGGCCTTCATCTTCTTCGGGGTGCGCTGGTCGTAGTTGCGCGGCTGCGGGCCGTGGACGACGCCACCGCCGGCGAACTGCGGAGCACGCGTCGAACCCTGGCGGGCGCGACCGGTGCCCTTCTGCTTGTACGGCTTGCGGCCACCACCGCGGACCTCGCCACGAGTCTTCGTGGAGGCGGTCCCCTGGCGAGCTGCTGCGCGCTGCGCAACGACCACCTGGTGGATCAGCGGAATGTTCACGGCGACGTCGAACACCTCAGAGGGGAGCTCGGCGGTGCCGGACTTCTTGCCCTGGGCGTCCAGGACGTCGACAGTCAGAGCGGTCATCGGGTTCACGCTCCCTTCGCGGCGTTACGCACGAGGACGACGCCACCCTTGGGGCCGGGAACCGCGCCCTTGACGAGCAGCAGACCCTTCTCGACGTCGACCGCGTGAACGGTCAGGTTCTGGGTGGTCTGACGGGCGTTACCCATCCGACCGGCCATCCGCATGCCCTTGAAGACTCGCGACGGCGTCGAGGCGCCACCGATCGAGCCGGGCTTGCGGTGGTTGCGGTGCGCACCGTGAGAAGCACCCACGCCGGAGAAGCCATGACGCTTCATGACGCCCGCGGTGCCCTTGCCCTTGGTGGTACCGACCACGTCGACCAGCGCGCCGGCCTCGAAGGCGTCAGCGGTGATCTCCTGGCCGAGGGTGTACTCGGAGGCGTTTTCGGTGCGGATCTCGGCCACGTGACGGCGCGGCGTGACGCCGGCCTTCTCGAAGTGGCCCTTGAGGGGCTTGGTGACCTTGCGCGGGTCAACCTGGCCGGTCGCGAGCTGAACAGCCGCGTAACCGTCGGCGTCTGCCGTACGGACCTGGGTCACCACATTGGTGCCCACGGCGACGACGGTCACCGGCACGAGGCGGCCTGCCTCGTCCCAGAGCTGCGTCATGCCGAGCTTGGTCCCGAGCAACGCGGTCACGTTCTTCTGCTGGTTGGTCATTATGTCCTCCAGCCTCAGAGCTTGATCTCGATGTTCACGTCCGCCGGCAGGTCGAGTCGCATGAGCGAGTCGACGGCCTTGGGCGTGGGATCGATGATGTCGATGAGCCGCTTGTGCGTACGCATCTCGAAGTGCTCGCGGCTGTCCTTGTACTTGTGAGGCGACCGGATCACAACGAAGACGTTCTTCTCCGTCGGCAGCGGCACCGGACCCACGACCGTCGCACCAGCGCGAGTGACCGTGTCGACGATCTTGCGCGCCGAGCTGTCGATCACCTCGTGGTCGTAGGACTTGAGCCGGATGCGGATCTTCTGTCCCGCCATGGCGTCGTCTGACTCTCTCTCTCGAACCGCTACTGTCCGACCCACGCACTCGGGCGTGTCGCATAATGCGGCACAGCCGGGCGCATAACACCATTGCTGGTGCCGGGGCCGTTGGGAAGTGATCTGCGCTGGCTGCAAGCCAGAGCGACCACGACGTTTGCAGAGCCTGCTCGGAACAGTGCCTCCGGAAGACCGAAGGACGTGTGCTCCGCGGGGCGCCTCGTACGCATCGAACAACAGGCGATAAACCCCGCGACCCCTCACCCGGTTTCTCCCCGGGAGGGTGACCGCTCCAGCCTCTGTTGGCCCCGAACGATCCGGGACCAAGGACTGCGGTTCTGCACACTGTTCGACACTTGAAAGAGCGCGCCCTTGACAGGCAACTATGCAATCTTGCCATACGTCTCCGCATGTACCAAACGGAAGACGTGTGACACGGACTACTCATACGACAGGGCCCGGGTGCCGAAGCGCCCGGGCCCCATCGTTCAGCTGACTTCCGTCAGATGAGTCTGTGCTCCAAGATCACTTGAGGATCTTGGTGACACGGCCTGAACCGACCGTGCGGCCACCCTCGCGGATGGCGAAGCCCAGACCCTCCTCCATGGCGATCGGCTGGATGAGCTCGACCGTCATCTCGGTGTTGTCGCCGGGCATGACCATCTCGGTGCCCTCGGGCAGCGTGATGACGCCGGTGACGTCCGTGGTGCGGAAGTAGAACTGCGGGCGGTAGTTCGAGTAGAACGGGTTGTGACGGCCACCCTCGTCCTTGCCCAGGATGTAGACCTGAGCCTCGAAGTTCGTGTGCGGGGTGATCGAACCCGGCTTCACGATGACCTGACCGCGCTCGACGTCCTCGCGCTTGATGCCACGCAGGAGGAGACCGGTGTTGTCGCCGGCCTGCGCCTGGTCCATCTGCTTGTGGAACGTCTCGATACCCGTGACCGTGGTCTTCTGCGGCACGCGGATACCGACGATCTCGACGTCGGAGTTGATGTCGAGCGTGCCACGCTCGACCTTACCGGTGACGACGGTGCCACGACCGGTGATCGTGAAGACGTCCTCGATCGGCATCAGGAACGGCTTGTCGAGGTCACGCACCGGCTCCGGCACGTTCTCGTCGACGGCGTCCATCAGCTCGACGATCTTCTCGACCCACTCGGCGTCGCCCTCGAGAGCCTTGAGGCCCGAGACGCGGATGACGGGAGCGTTGTCGCCGTCGAACTCCTGCGACGACAGCAGCTCACGGACCTCCATCTCGACGAGCTCGAGGATCTCCTCGTCGTCGACCATGTCGGACTTGTTGAGCGCCACCATCAGGTAGGGCACGCCGACCTGACGGGCGAGCAGCACGTGCTCACGCGTCTGGGCCATCGGGCCGTCGGTCGCGGCGACCACCAGGATCGCGCCGTCCATCTGCGCGGCACCGGTGATCATGTTCTTGATGTAGTCGGCGTGACCCGGAGCGTCGACGTGCGCGTAGTGGCGCTTCGGCGTCTCGTACTCGATGTGCGCGATGTTGATCGTGATACCGCGCTGCTTCTCCTCCGGCGCGGCGTCGATCTCGTCGAAGTTGCGCTGCGTGTTCGCCGGGAGCTCCGGGTACTTGTCCGCAAGCGTCTTCGAGATCGCGGCGGTCAGCGTCGTCTTACCGTGGTCGACGTGACCGATCGTGCCGATGTTGACGTGCGGCTTGGTCCGCTCGAACTTGGCCTTAGCCACTGGGGTCCTCCTGGGACTTGGGTAGATGTTCCGAACGTTGCAGATGCTCGGCCAAGAAGCCTACAACTGCGGGGCGTGCGGTTCTTCCTACAGGTTGGTTGTGCGGGTCGACCTGTGGGGACTCACTCGCCCCGGGTCTTCTTGATGATCTCATCGGCAACTGCCTTGGGAACCTCGGCGTAGCTGTCGAACTGCATCGAGTACACCGCGCGACCCTGGGTCTTCGACCGGAGGTCACCGATGTAGCCGAACATCTCGCTCAGCGGCACCTGGGCGCGAACGACCTTGACGCCGGTCGCGTCCTCCATGGACTGGATCATGCCACGTCGGGAGTTGATGTCGCCGATCACGTCGCCCATGTACTCCTCGGGCGTACGCACCTCGACGGCCATGACCGGCTCGAGCAGGACAGGGTCGGCGCGCCTGACGCCTTCCTTGAAGACCATCGAACCGGCAATCTTGAACGCCATCTCCGAGGAGTCGACGTCGTGGTACGCACCGTCGATCAGCGTCGCCTTGACGCCGACGACCGGGAAGCCCGCCAGGACACCCTGCTGCATGGCCGACTGGATACCAGCGTCCACGGACGGGATGTACTCGCGCGGGATGCGGCCACCGGTGACGGCGTTCTCGAACTCGTAGAGCTCGCCCTCTGCCGTCTCCAGCGGCGAGAAGGTCACCTGGACCTTCGCGAACTGGCCGGAGCCACCGGTCTGCTTCTTGTGCGTGTAGTCGATCTTCTCCGCCGTGCGGCGGATCGTCTCGCGGTACGCGACCTGCGGCTTGCCGACGTTCGCCTCGACCTTGAACTCGCGACGCATGCGGTCGACGAGGATGTCGAGGTGGAGCTCGCCCATACCACCGATGACGGTCTGGCCGGTCTCGTCGTCCAGCTTGACGCGGAAGGTCGGGTCCTCCTGCGCGAGCTTCTGGATCGCGGTCGACAGCTTCTCCTGGTCGGCCTTCGTCTTCGGCTCGATGGCCACGTCGATGACGGGCTCCGGGAAGCTCATCGACTCGAGGATGACCTGGTTCGCCGGGTCGCACAGGGTGTCACCGGTGGTGACGTCCTTGAGCCCGATGAACGCGTAGATGTGGCCTGCGTGCGCTTCCTCGACCGGGTTCTCCTTGTTGGAGTGCATCTGGAAGAGCTTCCCGATGCGCTCCTTCTTGCCCTTGGTCGAGTTCTGCACGGCAGCACCCTGCGCGACCTTGCCCGAGTAGACGCGGACGTAGGTCAGCTTGCCGAAGAACGGGTGCGTGGCGACCTTGAACGCCAGCGCCGAGAACGGCTCCGACTCGTCCGGCCGACGCTCGATGATCTTCTCTGCGTCCTTGACGTCGACACCCTGGACAGCCGGGACGTCGAGCGGGGTCGGCAGGTAGTCGATCACGGCGTCGAGCATGGGCTGGACGCCCTTGTTCTTGAACGCCGAGCCGCACAGGACGGGGAAGGCCGCCGACTTGATGACGAGCTTCCGGATACCGGACTTGATCTCCGGGATCGTCAGCTCTTCGCCACCGAGGAACTTCTCGAGCAGCTCGTCGTCCGCCTCGGCGACAGCCTCGACCAGCTCGGCGCGGTACTGCTGCGCCTTCTCGAGCATGTCGGCCGGGATCTCCTCGACCTCGTACTCCTCGCCCATCTTGGTGTCGCCGCGCCACGTGAGCGCCTTCATCTCGATGAGGTCGACGACGCCCTCGAAGTCGTTCTCCGAGCCGATCGGCAGCTGGATGACCAGCGGCTTGGCCTTGAGACGCTCCACGATGGTCTTCACGGTGAAGTAGAAGTCCGCACCGAGCTTGTCCATCTTGTTGACGAAGCAGATGCGCGGGACGTCGTACTTGTCGGCCTGCCGCCACACCGTCTCCGACTGGGGCTCGACGCCCTCCTTGCCGTCGAACACGGCAACGGCACCGTCGAGCACGCGGAGCGAGCGCTCCACCTCGACCGTGAAGTCGACGTGACCCGGCGTATCGATGATGTTGATCTGGTTGTTCTTCCAGTAGCAGGTCGTCGCGGCGGACGTGATCGTGATGCCGCGCTCCTGCTCCTGCTCCATCCAGTCCATCGTCGACGCACCGTCGTGCGTCTCACCGATCTTGTAGTTCACACCCGTGTAGAACAGGATGCGCTCGGTCGTCGTGGTCTTTCCGGCATCGATGTGGGCCATGATGCCGATGTTGCGGACCTTGTTCAGGTCGGTCAGCACGTCGAGTGCCACGGTGTCTTACCCCTTGGTCTGAAGGTGGGTTGGGGCCGGCGGTCAAGCATCCACCGACGGCCCCGGGGGTGACCCGGGGCCGCTCGGAAGCTACTACCAGCGGTAGTGCGCGAAGGCCTTGTTGGAGTCGGCCATCTTGTGCATGTCCTCGCGGCGCTTGACCGCGGCACCGAGACCGTTCGACGCGTCGAGGATCTCGTTCATGAGACGCTCGGTCATCGTCTTCTCGCGGCGAGCGCGGGAGAAGTCGGTGAGCCAGCGGAGCGCGAGCGTGGTGGCACGCGTGGGGCGGACGTCGACCGGCACCTGGTACGTGGCACCACCGACGCGGCGGGAGCGGACCTCGAGCGCGGGGCGGACGTTGTCCAGCGCACGCTTGAGGACCACGACGGGGTCGCCGTCCGTCTTGGCGCGGACACCCTCGAGGGCACCGTAGACGATCGCCTCGGCGGTCGACTTCTTGCCGTCGAGCAGGACCTTGTTGATCAGCTGCGTGACAACCGGGGACCCGTAGACCGGGTCGACGATGAGCGGCCGCTTCGGGGCCGGACCCTTGCGGGGCATCAGCTCTTCTCCTTCTTGGCGCCGTACTTGCTCCGAGCCTGCTTGCGGCCCTTGACACCCTGGGTGTCGAGCGCGCCGCGGACGATCTTGTACCGGACACCCGGGAGGTCCTTCACACGGCCGCCACGCACGAGCACGATGGAGTGCTCCTGCAGGTTGTGGCCGACACCGGGGATGTACGCGGTGACCTCGGTACCGGAGGAGAGCTTCACACGCGCGACCTTGCGGAGCGCCGAGTTCGGCTTCTTGGGGGTGGTGGTGTACACGCGAGTGCACACACCGCGCCGCTGAGGGGAAGCGTGAAGGGCCGGCGTCTTGGACGCCGTGACCTTCGAGGTACGCCCCTTGCGGACGAGCTGCTGGATCGTAGGCACTACGTCTCCGTCGTCTTCTTGAGCTTCGGTGACGCCCTGCCGGCGTCCCCGTCGATGGTTCTGGCTTGTGAGCGGCCGATCGCACGCGGCACCCACAGCCCCCACGGGGACTGCACGCCACTTACCACCGGCTCGATGGCCCGGCTCCGCCATCGGGGCACGACGTGCCCCGGGAGGTTCTCGCCGGGATGCCCACGCACTCACATCGGCCGCTTCCGAAGCCACCTTGCGGCGGCCTTCAAGAGGTGCGGCCCGACGGCGCAGGCACGGATTCCTAGGTTACCCGCGTGTTTACGGGGGGTCAAAACGAATCGGGTGTGAGATGCACCCGAAGGCCGCGAAGCAGGGACTCGCGAAGTAGAGCGCCTGTCCGAGTCTCTCCGGCGCGCCGG
>NZ_JBHXBG010000095.1:0-21975 GCF_042726755.1 Promicromonospora sp. NPDC060271
GATCCGTTCGACGGATCACCGGGCGCATCCGGGTGGTGCTACGCGGCAGGCGTCGGGTACGGGACGCCCGTGGTCGCGTGGCACCGGTAGCCGTTCGGGTTCTTCGCGTCGGACAGGTACTGCTGGTGGTAGTCCTCGGCGTAGTAGAACGGCCCGGCCTCGGCGGCCGGGGCGATCTCCGTCGTGATCGCGTCGTAGCCCTTGGCGCTCAGCACCTCGGCGTACCGCTTCGCCGTCTCCTGCGCCGCCTCGGCCTGCTCCGGTGACGTCCAGTAGATCGCCGAGCGGTACTGCGTGCCGACGTCGTTGCCCTGGCGGAAGCCCTGCGTCGGGTCGTGCCGCTCCCAGAAGATCTTGAGCAGCTCCTCCTCGGTCACCTTCGTCGGGTCGTACGCGACGAGCGCCGTCTCCGTGTGACCGGTCCGCGCGGTGCAGACCTCGTCGTACGTCGGGTTGGGCGAGGTCCCGCCCATGTAGCCGACGGCGGTGCTCACCACGCCGGGGACCTGCCAGTAGATCTCCTCGGCGCCCCAGAAACAGCCCATCGCCAGGTACAGCACGCGGGTACCGGGCTCCCACGGGCCGGTGATCGACGAGCCGAGGACCGTGTGCGGCCGCGGGTTCTGCAGCACCGGCGCCGAACGGCCGGGCAGCGCGTCCTCGGGCGCGACCATCGTGGTCTTCGTGGAACCGGAGCCGGGGCCGAAGAGGGAGTTCAGGAACGTCATCCGACACACATCCTTAAGGGTCTGCTTCGTGCGACAGCACGTTTGCCTATGGCAACGCCGGCGGGCCTGGCAGTGTTCCGGGGCTGTCGTTCTGCCGTCGGCGGATCTCGCTGGCATCGTCGGCAGGCGCGCGGCATCGTCGGCACATGAGCAGCGAGGTCGGTGCCGTAGCGGTCCTGTCGGACGTCCACGGGGTGCTTCCCGTGCTGGAGGCGGTGCTCGCGGAACCCGATGTGGCGGCCGCCGACCGCGTCGTCGTCACCGGTGATCACGCAGCCGGGCCGCAGCCGGTCGCTGTGCTGGACCGCCTGCGCTCCCTGGGGGAGCGGGCGGTCCTGGTGCGCGGGAACGCGGACCGCGAGCTGGTCACGCTCGCGCGCGGCGGCGGCACGGACATCCCCGATCCGGTCGCGCCCTGGGCGGCGGCCCAGCTCCGGCCCGACGACGTCGCCCTGCTCGCCGGCCTGCCGCACCCCGTAGAGCTGACGGTGCGTGGGTTCGGCCGCGTCGTGTTCTGCCACGGCACGCCACGGGACGACGAGGAGGTCGTGCTCGTCGACTCCTCCCTCGAGCGCTGGGCCGAGGTGCTCGGCGGGCTCGACGCCTCCGTCCGCACCGTCGTCATGGGCCACACGCACATGCCGTTCGTGCGCCTCGTCGACCGGCGGCTGTGCGTCAACCCCGGCAGCGTCGGCATGCCCTACGGCCGCGCGGGCGGGTCATGGGCGCTCCTGCGGGACGGTCAGGTCGAGCTGCGGCACACACCGGTCGACGTCGAGGCGACGGTGGCCGCGATCGCGACGGCCAGCACGTACCCCGGCGCCGACGAGTGGGCACGGGAGTACGTGACCTCGGCCAACAGCGACGCGGACGCGCTGCGGGCGTTCGCACCCCGGGACGGCCGGGGATGAGGCCGGGTCGGTACGGCCAGCCCGCGTAGGCCACAGCCGCTCCCGTGATCCCGCCGGCGGCTGCCGAGCCGGACCGAGCCGTCGATGTCGGTGTCCCGGCGTAGCGTGCGTCCCATGGCCGATACCGATCCCGAGCTACTCATCACCGACGTCGCGGCGTGGCGCGCCTGGCTCGACGAGCACGAGGGGACGTCGGACGGCGTCTGGCTGGTCCTCGCGCGGAAGGGCAAGGACTCCGCGACGAGCCTGACCCGCGACCAGGCACTCGAGGAGGCGCTGTGCAGCGGCTGGATCGACGCCCAGGCGCTCAGCCGGGACGACACCACCACGCTGCAGCGGTACTGCCCCCGCCGGTCCCGCAGCCGTTGGTCGGCGCGGAACGTGCGCATCGCGGACCGCCTGGTCGCCGAGGGGCGGATGCGTCCGCGCGGCCAGGAGGAGATGGACAAGGCAAGGGCCGACGGGCGCTGGGCAGCCGCCTACGAGGTCAACAGCAACTTCGAGGTGCCGCCCGACCTTGCCGAGGCGCTCGCGGCGAGCCCCCGGGCCGGGGCGATGTTCGAGATCCTCACCGCGCAGAACCGGTTCGCGATCCTGTTCCGGATCACGGGGGTCAAGAAGGCCGAGACCCGCGCCCGGAACATCACCAAGTTCGTCGAGATGCTGGAGCGCGGCGAGACACCGCATCCGCAGAAGCGAAAGCTGGAGGCCTGACGGCGGGCAGCGGCACCCGGACGGCATTCGAGACATGTCGGACCGGTGTACGGGCGGTGCACCTTTCGTGCGGCGCGTGAGCACGTCAGCGGTGTGCCGGTGTGCTCCCCTAGGGTCGTGTCCGTGCCGCAGAACGAGGAGACAAGCGTGACGTCCAACCAGACCACCGCGCCGCCCATCGACGCGTCGGGCGCTGTCCCACCAGCCATCCAGGCGGCCGCCTCATGGTCGTGGCGCATGCTCCTCATCGGTGCGTTCGTGGCCGCGGCGCTCTGGCTCATCACGCTCCTGAAGACGATCGTGATCCCGGTGGCGGTGGCCCTGCTGCTCACGATCATGCTGACGCCGCTCCGCCGCCTGCTGAACGAGCGGCTGCGCGTGCCACGCGGGCTGTCCGCCGGCCTGTCGCTGATCGGTCTGGTCGTCGTGGTCGCCGGCCTGATCACGCTGGCCGGGCAGTCGATCGCCAACGGGTTCGCCGACCTGCGGACCCAGGCCATCAACGGCTTCAACGAGCTGTGGACACAGGTCTCGGTGACGTTCGGGCTCGAGAACGAGCTGCAGAGCTACAGCCAGGACATCCTCGACCAGCTCGAGGCGCAGCAGAGCGCGATCGTGAGCGGCGTCTTCGGCGCCGCCGCCACGGCGGGCAGCGTGCTCGTCGGGGCGTTGATCGCGCTGTTCTGCACCTTCTTCTTCCTGCACGACCCGCGGGGGATCTGGGGCTGGCTCGTCGGTCTGCTGCCACGGTCCTCCCGGGAACGCGTCAACCAGGCCGGCCGGCGCGGGGCCGTCACGCTCGCCGCCTACACCCGTACGCAGATCCTCGTCGCCGCGGTGGACGCCGTCGGTATCGGGATCGGCGCGGTGTTCTTCGTCCCGTCGCTCGCCCTGCCGATCAGCATCCTGGTGTTCGTCGGTTCGTTCGTGCCCGTTGTCGGTGCCATCGTGACGGGCGCCATCGCCGTGGTCGTGGTCCTCGTGTCGAACGGCTGGGTCGCCGCCCTCATCATGCTCGGCGTGGTGCTGCTCGTGCAGCAGATCGAGTCGCACGCGCTGCAGCCGTTCCTCATGGGCCAGGCCGTCTCGCTGCACCCGGTCGCCGTGATCCTCGCGGTGGCCGCCGGCTCGTACGCCGCCGGCATCGTCGGCGCCCTGTTCGCGGTCCCGCTCGCAGCCGTGCTGAACACCGTGATCCTCTACCTCAACGGGCACGACAAGTTCCCCGAGCTCGGTGACGAGGACGCCTTGCCCATCCGGTGGCGGGCGGCCGACGCACCGCCGATCCCGCTCCGGCTGCGGCGTGGCACCGGCGTGGTGGCCGAGGCGGCCGTCGAGGACGTCGGCGTCGACGAGGATCTGGACCCCTCGGGCCGAGGCGCTTCAGAGGGTGATCAGAAGCGCTGAACGTGCATCCGGCGGCGTAGTCGGGCAACATGCCCGCTGTGCCACTGGATCCGTTCGACCTGGAGTCGTACGGCGGCCACCTCACGGTGTCCGCCGACGACGCCCGTGCTGCCGCCGCGATGCTCGACGGCGTCATCACCCGTACCCCGATCACCGAGAGCCGCGCGCTCTCCACCATCGCCGGCACGAAGGTGCTGCTCAAGTGCGAGAACTTGCAGCGCGCCGGCTCGTTCAAGGTGCGCGGCGCGTACGTGCGCCTCGCGCGGCTGTCGGCCGCCGAGCGGGAGCGCGGGGTCGTCGCGGCCTCGGCCGGCAACCATGCGCAGGGCGTCGCGGTGGCTGCGGGGATGCTCGGCATCGACACCGTCGTCTACATGCCGGTCGACGCCGCCCTGCCCAAGGTCGCCGCGACCCGTGGTTACGGGGCGGAGGTGCGGATGGTGGGCTCGTCGGTGGACGAGGCGCTCGCCGCCGCCCGCGTCGAGGCCGCCCGTTCCGGGCGCGTGCTCATCCACCCGTTCGACCACGTCGACGTCGTGGCGGGCCAGGGCACCGTCGCCCTGGAGATCCTGGAGCAGGTGCCGGACGTGGCCACGGTCGTCGTGCCGCTGGGTGGCGGCGGTCTCGTGGCCGGCATCGCCGCGGTGCTGGCCGAGGCCGCACCGCACGTGAAGGTGGTGGGCGTGCAGGCGGCGTCGGCCGCCGCGTACCCGGGCTCGCTGAAGGCAGGCAAGCCGCTGGCGGGAACGCTCGGCTCCACGATGGCCGACGGCATAGCCGTCGGGCTGCCCGGCGACGTGCCGTTCGGGATCGTGC
This sequence comes from Promicromonospora sp. NPDC060271, assembly GCF_042726755.1. Taxonomy (NCBI): domain Bacteria; kingdom Bacillati; phylum Actinomycetota; class Actinomycetes; order Micrococcales; family Promicromonosporaceae; genus Promicromonospora; species Promicromonospora sp. NPDC060271. The sequence goes on from NZ_JBHXBG010000095.1 coordinate 4,577, forward strand.
AGAAGGAGGGTGTCGAGGTCCGGACCGTCACCGAGGAACAGCTCTCGCGTGCGCTCCTCGCGGTGCTCGAGCGCTCGAAGCTGATGGTCGAGCCCGCCGGCGCGGCAGCGGTCGCCGGCATCATGGCCGCCGGACCCGGAGCGTTCAAGGGTCCGGTCGTCGCGGTGCTGTCGGGCGGGAACATCGACCCCCTGGTGCTGCTGCGGGTGGTGCAGCACGGCCTCGTGGCCGCCGGGCGGTACCTGAAGCTGCAGGTGCGGCTGATGGACAAGCCAGGAGCTCTCGCGCGGCTCGTGGAGACGATCGCAGCGGCGGGCGCCAACATCGTCGCCGTCGACCACACACGGACCGACGTCTCGCTCGCGGTGTCCGAGGTGCGGGTCAACCTGCAGCTCGAGACCAAGGGCGCCGACCACCGGACCGCCGTCGTCGAACGCCTGGAGTCCGAGGGTTACGAGGTCATCGCGAACTGATCGTCGTGCGGGTGTCGTGCGGACGCGGTCCCGTTCGTCGTCAGGGTGACGCGGCCGACCGGCCGCGGGACCATGACACCTTCGGACCGCTCCGGAAGGGAGCACGCCATGCGCTATCTCATGCTCGTCCTGTCCACGCCCGACGCCCCGGCCGACCCGGGCAACGTGCCCGAGATCGAGGACTGGGTGCGGGACACCTACGACACCGGCCGAGCGATCCTCGGCGACCGGCTGCGCCCACCCGCCGACGCCGTCGGCGTGCAGGTCCGCGGCGGCGAGGTGGTCGTCACCGACGGACCGTTCTCGGAGACCAAAGAGGTGATCGCGGGCTTCGACGTCCTGGAGGCCCCCGACCTCGACGAGGCGATAAGGATCGCCGCCGCCCACCCGATGGCGTACACGGGCGCGCTGGAGCTGCGCCCCTTCTGGCCCCTGGAGCTCGACAGCGACGCCACGGCCACGGAGCCCGAGGCCGGGGTGCGCTGATGCGCTACCTGATGCTCGTCATCGAGCCCGACGAACCCGACCGGGCGCCGACGCCGGAGACCGAGACCTGGGTCGCGGAGCAGGACGCCTCCGGCGCGCGGGTCATGGGCTCGCGCCTGCGCCCGGGTGCCGACGTCCGCCGGGTGACCGTGCGCGAGGGCGAGACCGTCGTGACGGACGGGCCCTTCTCGGAGTCCAAGGAGGTCATCGGCGGGTTCGACGTCATCGAGGCGGCGACGCTGGAGGAGGCGCTCGCGATAGCCGCCGCGTCCCCGGGAGCGCGGGATGCGCTGGTCGAGGTGCACCCGTTCTGGCCGACGGAACCGTGACCGACGTTGGGCAGGCCGTCACCGCCGCCTTCCGCGACGAGTGGGGCCGCGTGCTCGCGGCCGTCGCCCGCAGCACCGGTGACCTCGACCTCGCCGAGGACTGCGCGCAGGAGGCGTTCGCCGTCGCGCTGCGCACCTGGCAGCGCGACGGCGTGCCCGACCGGCCGGGCGCGTGGCTCACCACCACGGCGCGCAACCGCGCGCTGGACCGGCTGCGGCGGCACAAGGTCGAGGCGGAGAAGGTGGCGGCGTCGGCGCGGCTGACCGAACGGCTCGACCCTGCGGCCACCGACCCGGTCGCCGAGGCGGCGGACGCCCTGGATGACGGCGCCGGCTGGGCCGGTGTCGAACCGGAGGACCCCGACGGCGACCTGCTGCGCCTCGTCTTCACCTGCTGCCACCCCGCGCTGCCGCTCGAGGGCCGCGTAGCGCTCACGCTCCGATCGCTCACCGGCATGACGACGGCACAGGTCGCGCGGGCCTTCCTGGTGCCGGAGACGACGATGGCCCAGCGCCTGACCCGGGCCAAGCGCAAGATCCGGAGCACCGGGATCGCATTCCGCGTGCCGCCGCCCGAGCTGCTGCACGAACGGGTCTCGGCGGTCCTCGCCGTGCTGTACGTGCTGTTCACCGAGGGCTACGACGCGTGGGCGGAGCCCGCCGAGGACGACGCGGGTGCCGCGGCCCGCCGCGCCCTGGCCGACGACGCGGTCCGCGTCGCCCGGCTCGTCGCGCGCCTGCTGCCCGACGAGCCGGAGGCACGCGGTCTGCTCGCCCTGCTGCTGCTCCAGCACGCGCGCCGGTGGGCACGGGTGGGCACGGGGGCGGAAGCGCTGCCACGCACGCTCGAGGAGCAGGACCGGTCGCTCTGGCGGCACGACGAGATCGCTGAAGGGCTGGCGGTGCTCGACGCCGCGCTCGCGGCACGTCGCGCCGGCCCGTACCAGGTGCAGGCCGCGATCGCCGCCCTGCACGCACGGGCGACCGCCACCGACACGACGGACTGGGCGGAGATCGAGGCCCTCTACGACGTCCTGGTGGAGATGACCCGCTCGCCGGTCGTGGAGCTCAACCGCGCGGTCGCCGTGGGGATGTCGCGCGGGCCCGAGGCCGGTCTGGCCGCGCTCGACGCCGTCGCGTCAGCACCCGAGCTGACGGCGTATCACCTGCTCCCGGCCATGCGGGCGGACCTGTTGCGGCGGGCGGGCCGGCCCGTCGAGGCAGCGGCGGAGTACCGGCGGGCGCTCGACCAGGTCGACCGCGAGGGGGACCGCAAGTTCCTGGAGCGCCGGCTGGCGGACCTCACACACGCCGACGAGCCTGCCGGACGTCCAGGTCACCAGGGTGATCCGGCCGTCTGACAGGCCCGTCGGCGTGCGGTCTTGATCAGTCTTGACCGTCAGCCCTGACTCTCAGCACTGACTGTCAGCCTTGGAAAGGCTTGGCACCCGTGATCTCCACGGGGATGTCGCGCCCGTTCGGGGCGTGGTAGCTCGTCTTCGCGCCGATCGACTTTCCGTCGATCGCTGCGCCGAGCGGCGATGTCGGCGAGTAGACGTCGAGGTCGGTGGATCCCGCCATCTCGCGCGAGCCGAAGAGGAAGTTCATCTCGTCGCCCGCGACGATCGCGGTCACGACCATGCCCGGCTCGACCTTGCCGTCGTCCGCGGGAGTGCCGACCTGGACGTTACGGAGCTTCTCGGTGAGCTCGAGGATGCGCAGCTCGTTCTTTCCCTGCTCCTCGCGCGCGGCGTGGTACCCGCCGTTCTCCTTGAGGTCGCCCTCGTCGCGAGCAGCGGCGATGCGCTCGGTGATCTCCGCCCGGTAGGGGCCGGAGAGATGCTCCAGCTCAGCCTTGAGCTTGTCGTGCGCCTCCTGGGTGAGCCAGGTGACAGAAGCGTCGGCCACGGGGGCTCTCCTTTCGTCGTTGCTCGATCGAGCCACAGTTACGGCAGCGCGCCGGGCCCGGCCGACGGAGCGGATCGGGCACGCGCGTCAGCCGGTCTACACAGCGTGTGAAACGACGAGAATACCAATTTTCGGGAAAGACTTGCCAAGACAGTCCCTGTTTCCGCTCTGAGCGGACGGGTCACCTATTCTGAACCGCGGGTTTCAGCGCAGGTCACAGTGGTCGACGATGCCGGTGGTCGCGAGCTCCGTCGTGGCTATCGTCACCGTGTGTCGCGTCGTGCGCGCCGCGTCCGGGCCCACCTCGACGTCGACCGCGCCGACCTCCGCGTAGTTCTTGCTCAGCGCGGTCACCGTGCACACCGCCTCGGTGCCGGGGGGCATGCTGACGTCGAACGTGACATCCACCGCCTCGGCGCTCGTCACCGAGAACCCGACGTCGGTGAAGGTCACCGGGTCGCGCTGGGTGTCGACGATCGTGAACCACGCGGCGATCGCGACACCGACGGCGAGGGCCAGGGCCACCGCGATCCGGGCGCCCACCGAGAGCTTCGGGCGGGGCCGGATGTCGTCGTCCTCGTCGAACGGGTCGTCCTCGCCGCGCTGTGCGGGTATCCGCTGCGCTCCAGGCCTTGCGCGGCCGTAGCGCTCGGCGAGGCTCGGTGCCTGCGGGTGCGCGGCGCCGGTCGGGGCTGCGGGGTCAGGGTCGGTCATCACGGCTCGCTCGGTTCGAGGTGTCAGTGGTTCGTAGCAAGATTGTCCCTGGACCATCATGGTCCATGAGAGTGATTGTCCCAGTAGTCATCGCACGCAGCCTCATCCCACACAGGAGGACCCAGTGTCCGTACCCGAGCGCGAGCCGCTCCGTCTGATGGCGGTGCACGCGCACCCGGACGACGAGTCGAGCAAGGGCGCCGCGACGACGGCCCGCTACGCCGCAGAAGGGGTCGAGGTCCTCGTCGTGACATGCACCGGGGGCGAACGGGGCGACATCCTGAACCCGTCCTACGAGGTTCCCGAGGGCCACGAGTTCGAGTCGATAGAGGGCCGCCGCGCGGTCCGCCGGCTGGAGATGGCCCGGGCGGCCGAGGCGATGGGTGTGCGTCAGCAGTGGCTGGGCTTCGTGGACTCGGGCCTGCCCGAGGGCGACCCGCTGCCCCCGCTGCCCGAGGGCTGCTTCGCGCTCGTCCCCCTCGAGGAGGCCGCCGCACCGCTGGTGCGGGCGGTCCGGGAGTTCCGCCCGCACGTCATCACGACCTACGACCCGTCGGGTGGCTACCCGCACCCCGACCACATCAAGTGCCACGAGGTGTCGTTCGAGGCGTTCCACGCGGCGGGAGACCCGGAGCGCTACCCGGGCACGGGTGAGCCGTGGGAGCCGCTCAAGCTCTACTACAACCACGGCTTCTCGATGAAGCGCATCCGCGCGGTGCACGAGGCGATCGAAGGTGCCGGGCTCGAGTCGCCCTTCGGCGACTGGGTCGAGTCCCGCGACGCACACGAGATCCCGGAGCGTCAGGTCACCACGTTGGTCCCCGTCGCCGACTTCTTCCCGCACCGGGACGCCGCCCTGACGGCGCACGCCTCGCAGATCGACCCCAACGGCTTCTTCTTCGCGGTGCCGCGCGACCTCGAGGTCGACGTGTGGCCATGGGACGAGTACGAGCTCGCGGAGTCCCGCGTGCCGCTGCCCGAGCGTGCCGATGGTGAGTACGAGCAAGACCTGTTCGAGGGTGTCCGGTCGGAGGTCCCCGCATGAGCCCGCTGATCACCGGAGCGATAGCGCTCGCGACCGAGCCGTCGCCGAACCCCACCGAGGGCAGGCTCCGCCCGGGCCTCGAGGAGTGGCAGGTCTCGCCTGGGCTCATCGGCTTCGTCGTCACCTTCGCGCTCGCGGTCGCGTGCGTGCTGCTGTTCCTGAACATGAGCAAGCACCTGCGCCGCGCGGGCCACAACGCACGCGAGCAGGGCCTGCCCGTCCCGGTCCCGCAGGTCGTCAGCTTCCGCCGGTCGGAGGACGACGCCCGTGACAGCGACGCCCGTGACAGCAAGGCGGAGCAGGGCGAAGGTTCCGGGACGCCCGGCACACCTGACGGGTCCGGCTCGTCGCCCGGCTCCTCCGGCTCGTCGCCCGACGCCGGCTCCTCCGGCGGTAGCAGCAGCGGTGGCGGGTCAGGTGACTGACACGGCTGACGCAGCGGCGGCCACCGAGCCGGGCGCCCCGTCGGGCGTGGTCCGCGTGACGGTCGCGCAGGTGGCCGTCTCCGACGACCACGGCGCCAACCGGCAGACCGTGCTCGACGCGTTCAAGGCGGCTGGCCGGGTCGGGGCGAACTTGCTCGTCCTGCCGGAGTACGCGTCCGCGTACGATCCGCGCGGCGGCGTGGGGCCGGAGCACGCGGAGCCGCTCGACGGTCCGTTCGTCACGCTGCTGCGCACACGGGCGCGCAAGCACGGGATCGCCGCGATCGCAGGCGTCACCCTGCCGGGATCCGACGGCGTCCGCGCGGTCAACGCGCTGGTCGTGGTCGACGACGCCGGCGAGATCGCCGGTGTCTACCGCAAGGTGCACCTGTACGACGCGTTCGGGTACCAGGAGTCGGAGCTCCTCGAACCCGGCCCTGCCGACGCCGAGCCGGTCACGCTGCGTATCGGCGGGCTCACCTTCGGTGTGCTGACCTGCTACGACCTGAGGTTCCCTGAGTCGGCCCGCCGCCTCGTCGACGCAGGGGCTGACGTGCTGGTGTACCCGGCCGCCTGGGTCGCGGGGCCGCTCAAGGCCGACCACTGGCGCACGCTGCTCCGGGCCCGGGCGATCGAGAACACCGCGGTGGTGATCGGTGTCGGCATGACCGGCAAGGGCGTCATCGGAGGCACGTTGCTGGTCGGGCCGGACGGCGTCGTGGGGCTGGAGATGGGCGAGGAACAGGCGTACCGCACGGTCGATCTCGACCCCGCTCCGCTGGCAGCGGTCCGCAGGACCAACCCGTCGCTGGTGAACCGCCGCTACACGGTGGTGCCCACCGGCGCCTCCGCCTGACGCTGTTCCTCGTCGAGCTCGACGGGTACGCCGGCGGTCAGACCGCGAGGTTGGCCAGGTAGATCGCGACCAGGTGGCAGGCGAAGCCGACGACCGTGAGCACGTGGAAGATCTCGTGGAAGCCGAACCAGGCGGGGCTGGGGTCGGGCTTCTTGGTGCCGTAGACGACCGCGCCTGCCGTGTAGGCGAGTCCGCCCGCCAGGATCAGCCAGACGACGGCGGGGCCGCCGATCGCCCAGAACTGGCCCATGTAGGCGACTGCCACCCAGCCGAGCGCGACATAGACCGGTACGTAGACCCAGCGCGGTGCGTTGAGCCAGAACACCCGGGCCAGCAGCCCGAGCAGCGCGCCGCTCCACACCAGCCAGAGCAGCACGGTGCCCTGGTCGCGAGGTAGGAGCAGGACCGCGAGCGGTGTGTAGGTGCCCGCGATGATCAGGAAGATGTTGGTGTGGTCGAGGCGCCGGAGCACGGCGTCGGTCCGGGGGGACCAGTTGCCGCGGTGGTACACCGCGGACACTCCGAACAGCAGGCAGGCGCTCAGGCCGAACACCGAGGCGGAGATCTTGCCTGGCACGGTCGGGGCGAGCGCGATCAGCACGATGCTCGCCGCCAGGGCGAGCGGGAACGTGCCCGCGTGGATCCACCCGCGCAGCCGCGGCTTGATCTTCCGCTCGACCGTCTCGACGGTGGTCGCGACCGAGTCGGAGATGTCCTGCATGATGTCGGCGGCCTTGCCGCGTACGTCGTCCAGCTTGTCGTCGAACGTGCCCGCCGCGTCGTCCGAGCGGCCCGCCGAGTGGTCCGGCTCGCCCGTAGGTGCTCGCACGCTTGCTCTCCTCTGCGCTCGGCAACCGGCGTCCTCTGGGTGCTGGGACGCTACCTACGGTTGCGTAACTTACTCTAGCGTAGGTTAGGCGGTCGCCCGCTTGACAAGGGCCTTGTGAAGATACTGCGCCGGGTTGGCGGGAGTCGCCCGTCCGGCGTCGCAGAAGGGTCTCCGTGCGCAGGGACGCGCGCGTTCGAGAGGTACCTTTGTCCACGTCCCGCCGGGTTCCACCCAGCCCAGAACTTCCGTGTCGCCGCGTCCCGCGGCTCCACGGCCCGATCCACTGAGGTATTCGTGCGCCTGCCCAGCCCGTTGTACCGCCTCTACGAGCGACGTCTGGCGTTCGCCCTGCACGGCGCGACGCTGCCCCGGCACATCGGCGTGATGCTCGACGGCAACCGCCGTTGGGCACGCTCCTTCGGGGAGACCGCTGCGACGGGGCACCGTCGTGGCGCCGACAAGATCACTGAGTTCCTGGGCTGGGCCGAGTCGCTGGGCATCGAGGTCGTCACGCTGTGGATGCTGTCGACGGACAACCTGAGCCGGTCGGCCGACGAGCTGAGCAACCTCCTCGACATCATCGAGGACGCCGTCACGGACCTCGCGGAGTCGGGCCGCTGGCGCCTGCGGGTCATCGGCCGGCTCGACCTGCTGCCCGCGCGGCTGGCCTCCGCGCTCCGCGCGGCCGCCGACCGGACCGCCGGCGTGAAGGGCCTCCAGGTCAACGTGGCGATCGGCTACGGCGGTCGCACGGAGATCGCGGACGCCGTCCGCAGCTATCTCACCGAGCGCGCGAAGGACGGGGCGACGCTCGCGGACCTCGCCGAGTCGATCGACGTCGAGCACATCGCGGAGCACCTGTACACCAAGGGGCAGCCGGACCCGGAGCTGGTCATCCGGACCTCCGGCGAGCAGCGCATCGGCGGGTTCCTGATGTGGCAGAGCCAGCACACCGAGTTCTACTTCTGCGAGGCGTACTGGCCCGCGTTCCGGCGGGTGGACTTCCTGCGCGCGCTGCGCGACTTCTCCCTGCGGGAACGTCGTCTCGGACGCTGACGGGGATCGGTCCAGGACCCGTTGAGAGGGGCCTTTCAGGTCCTCTCGACAGTTCTTCGTATGGCGAAATTCGCCACCACTAACTGAGGTAGGTAACCGAAAGTTCAGTCGGGTAGCGTGCCCTGGATGACGAGGAGGGCGTGCTGATGACCGAGCGACGTGTGCCGTCGGCTCGCGAGGCCGCCGAGGCGTGGGAGTCGTTGTTCCGCGCTCAGGTGACGGTGATGCGACGGCTCCTGGCGGACGACATCTGGGGCGACCTCAGCATGCGCGAGTACGACGTGCTGTTCACGCTCGCCTTCGCCCCAGGGGAGACGCTGCGCCTGCGCGAGCTCAACGAGAACATCCTCATGGCCCAGTCGTCGCTCTCGCGCATGGTGGAGCGGCTCGAGAAGCGTGGCCTGGTCCGCAGGCACCCGTCGCCGGACGACGGGCGAGGCGTCCTGGTGAGCCTGACCCCGCAAGGCGCCGCCACCCAGAAGGAGCTCGGGCGGCGCCACGTGCGGTCGATAGCGCACTACGTGACCCCCGCGATGGACGCGGAGGACCTGATGCGGCTGCGCGAGCTGACGGAGAGGCTGCGGTCCGCCCAGGCGGACATCGACGACTTCTGACCAGGCCGCTGGGCCGCAGGCCAGGGCTCGCGCCTGCGCTCAGGCCGATCGCGCCTGGTGCCGGAGGGCCTCCACCACCACCCGCACCGCCGCCCGGTCCATGGTGGTGCGCCGGACCACGAGGTGGATGTCCCGGCGGGGCGGGTCCATGAGGTCCAGCGTGCGCACCGCATACCGGTCGTGGACGGCGAGCAGGGGCAGCAGCGTCACCGAGAGCCCGGCCTCGACATGGCTGAGCAGCGTGCCGTGGCTCTCGAAGCGGGCAACGGTCCGCGGTGTGAATCCCGCCCGTCGGCAGAGGCGTTCGGCCAGGTCGGCGAGGTGGGCCCCGGGGTGCTCGAACGCCCAGGGCTCGTTCGCGAGGGTGGCCAGGTCGACTCGTCCCGAGCGCGCGCCGGTGGCCGTGTCCCGTGCCGTGACGAGTACCACGCGGTCGCCCGTCAGGGGCATGCGCGTGAGGTCGGTGTCCGGTGGGACGGGGGCGTCCGGGAAGTCCGCGCAGACGGCGACGTCCACCTCGCCGCGCTGCAGCGCGGGCCGGCTGACCAGCGGTTCCGCCTCGGTGAGCTCGACGGTGATGCGCGGGTGCTCCTCGGCGAGGGCGGCGACAGCCGGCACGACCATGCCGTGGAAAGCGCTCGTGAAGGCGGCCAGCCGCACCACACCGGTGGGCTCGGACCGCAGGCCCGCGATGTCCGCCTCCGCTGCGGCGATCCGGTCGAGGATGTCCGACGCGTGGCCGGAGAGGGTGACGCCAGCGGGCGTGAGCCGGATGCGGCGGCCGACGCGCTCGAAGAGCTGGGCCTTCGCCTCGATCTCCAGCGTCGCGAGCTGCTGGGAGACGCTAGACGGGCTCATTCGGGCCGCCTCGGCGACGGCGCGCACGGTGCCGAGCAGGTGGAGCTGGTGCAGGAGGCGCAGTCGCCAGGGGTTGAGCATCCGGCCATTGTTGTGCACGAACGCCGAACATTCTATTCGGGAACGTGTCCTGGACCCGTACACCGCACAGTGCTTACCGTCACCTTATGAACGTCGGCGTCCCCACAGAGATCAAGAACAACGAGAGCCGGGTCGCGCTCACGCCCGCCGGCACCCACGAGCTGGTCCGCCGTGGCCACGACGTGCTCGTGCAGGCCGGCGCCGGGCTGGGTTCCGGCTTCGACGACGACGCGTACCGGCTCGCCGGCGCGCGGATCGCCGACACCGCCGAGGAGGTGTGGGGCGGCGTCGACCTCCTGGTCAAGGTCAAGGAACCCATCGAGCCCGAGTACGCGCTTATGCGGCCCGACCTGACCCTCTTCACCTACCTCCACCTCGCGGCGTCGGCGCCGTGCACCGACGCGCTGCTGGCGGCAGGCACCACCGCCGTCGCGTACGAGACCGTACAGCTCCCCGACCGCTCCTTGCCGCTGCTGAGCCCCATGAGCGAGGTCGCCGGACGGCTGTCCGCACAGGTCGGGGCCTACCACCTGATGCGGCCGCAGGGCGGCACCGGGGTGCTGATGGGCGGAGTGGCCGGCACGCCGAAGGCCAAGGTAGTCGTCATCGGCGGTGGCGTGGCGGGCGAGCACGCGGCGGCCAACGCGCTGGGCATGGGCGCCGACGTCACGGTGCTGGACGTCTCCATCCCGCGGCTGCGCCAGCTCGAGGTGCAGTTCGGCGGGGCGGTGGCCACCCGCGCGTCGACCGCGTACGAGGTGGCCGAGCAGGTGGAGACCGCCGACCTGGTCATCGGCTCGGTCCTGATCCCGGGCGCCGCCGCGCCGAAGCTCGTCACGGACGCCATGGTCAAGGCCATGAAGCCCGGCGCCCTCCTCGTCGACATCGCCATCGACCAGGGCGGCTGCTTCGAGCACTCGCACCCCACCACACACGACGCCCCGACCTTCGCCGTGCACGACACCCTCTACTACTGCGTGGCGAACATGCCGGGCGCCGTGCCCGTCACGGCGACCCGGGCCCTGACGAACGCGACGCTGCCGTACGTCGCGGCGCTCGCGGACAAGGGCTGGCGGGACGCGATGCGCGCCGACGCGGCGCTCGCCAACGGGCTCAGCACGCATGCCGGGCAGATCACCAACGCCGGTGTGGCGGAGGCGTTCGGCGCCCACGCGGTACCAGTGGCCGAAATCCTGTCCGACTGAGCGTCCCTACCGCCTACGATCGGCGCGTGGAGCCGCTGCGCGTCGTCGTCTGTCCCGACTCGTTCAAGGGCAGCCTGTCCGCTGCCGAGGTCGCGTCCGCCGTCGCCGAGGGGGTGCTGGACGCCGTCCCGGACGCCGTCGTCACCCGCCTGCCCATGGCCGACGGCGGTGAGGGCACGCTCGACGCGCTGCTCGCCGCCTGGGGCGGGGAACCGCTGACCGCCCAGACAGTGGACGCGATAGGCCGCCCGTCGACCGCCCGGTGGGCGGTGTCGCCGGACGGGCGGACCGCCGTCGTCGAGCTCGCCGAGGCCAGCGGTCTGCCGGGCGTCTCCGACGCGCCGCTCCAGCCGCTGCACGCGAGCACCCGCGGCACCGGGGACGTCGCGCGGGCCGCGCTCGACGCGGGCGTCGCGGAGATCCTCCTCTGCCTGGGTGGCTCGGCCTCCACGGACGGCGGCTCCGGCATCCTGACCGGGCTGGGTGCCCGCCTTCTCGACCCGGCCGGCCGGCAGGTGCCCGACGGCGGGGAGGGGCTGGCCTCCGTCGCCTCCCTCGACCTGTCCGGGCTGCACCCGCGGGCGCGCGAGGTGCGCTGGCGCCTCGCCGTCGACGTCACGAACCCGCTGGTGGGCGAGCACGGCGCCGCGCGGGTGTTCGGTCCGCAGAAGGGCGCGCGTGACGGCGTGGCGGAGTTCCTCGACGATGCGCTGCGGCACTGGTCGGAGGTCCTGGAACGCGAGACGGGCGTCGCCGTCGCCGAGCTCCCCGGCACAGGCGCCGCCGGTGGGGTGCCCGCAGGGCTGATCGCCGTGCTCGGCGCAGAGAGCACCCCTGGCGCGGTGCTCGTCGCCGAGGCGGTAGGCCTGCCCGCCGCGCTCGCCTCCGCCGACCTGGTGATCACGGGGGAGGGATCCTTCGACTCCCAGTCCGTGAACGGCAAGGTGGCCGACGGCGTCGCGCAGCTCGCGGCGGCCTCGCCCACCCGGCCGCCGGTGGTGGTCGTGGCCGGCCAGGTACTGCTTCCCGAGGCGCAGGCCCGCGCCTCAGGCATCACCGCCGCGTTCTCGATCGCCCCCGGACCGGTCGACCTGGACGACCTGATCGCCCGCACCGCGCCGCGTCTGCGCGAGCTCGGCGCGGCCGTCACGAACCTGGTGGGCGCCGTCCGCGGCTAGCCCGGTCGGTCAGCCGCCCTCGACGACAGGCGCGGCCTCCGTCCGCGGCTCGTGCTGCGCCTGGCGCGAGGTGCCGTGCGTCCGTCGGGCGCGGAGCCACGCCAGCGCGGCGAACGACGCGACCACCTGCAGGAGGCCCGTGGCCACCAGCACCGGTCCGGCGCCGAACGCGCCGATGAGGGCGCCGCCCGCCAGCAGGCCAACGGACGCGCCGCCCGCGTGCAGCACGGTCTCGGCGGTGAACGCCGCCCTGCGCGCCGCGCCCGAGGTCCGGTCCACGATGAGCGCGTTCAGCGCGGCGATGCCGAACGGCATCGCCAGGCCGCCGAGCGCGGACACCAGGCCCACCGCGAGCAGGTCGGGCGCGGCCGCCGGCAGCGCCAGGTAGGCGACGCCGAACACCACCCACGACGCCACGATCGCCGGGATGCGGGGTATCCGGTGCACCACGAGCGGTACCACGAACGAGACGCCGACGGTCGCGGCCCCGTAGCCGGCCATGCCCGCGGCGATCAGCTCGCCCGGTTGGTCGAGCTCCACGCCGAGCAGGGCCAGGCCCAGGGTGAACGCGAACCACGTGACACCGCCGACACCCGCGAGCCCGAGGCCCACCGTGAGCTCGGGGTTGCCGCGCAGCACCGAGCGCAGCGAGGGGGCGTCGGGCCCGGCCGGTGGGTCGAGCTCGCCTGGGTCCGGTGCGGTCTCGGCGGGCCCGATCCGTGAGGCAGGGTCGGCTTCTGCGGCGGCCGGTACCGTCAGCATCGCCACGGCGGCCAGCGCGACGGCCGCGGCCTCCCACCACAGCAGCGGTCCGGCGCCCCAGACGACGAGCAGCCACGCCCCGAGCCCCGGGGCGAAGATCATGGACACCCGGTGCGCGAGGTCCTGCCAGGCGAGCGCCCGCGTGCCGACGTCGGGCCCGTTTCCCGGCAGCTCGGCGAGGTCGGCGGTCAGCGCGCGCTGCGCCGGCGCCAGCAGGGCCGACGTCGCTCCGGTGACCAGGCCCGAGGCGCACAGGACCGCCGCCCCGACGCCCACGGTCGCCGCGGCGACCGGGACCAGTGCCAGCCCGAGAACCTGGACGGCCAGGACCGCGGCCAGCGCGCGGCCCGACGTCAGGTGTCCTCGCAGCCGCCTGCCCCACCAGCCCGAGGTGAGCAGGGGGAGGCCCGCGAAGCCGCCGACGAGCCCCGTGGTCCAGGCGTCACCGGTCTGGTCGAGCGCGACGAGCGGCAGCGCGACGGCCGTGATGCGCTGGCCGGTCCAGGTGACGAACGTCGTGGCGGTCAGCGTGACGAGGTGGGGATGGCGCACGCTGCCATCCTGCGGCGGCCACGAGACGGCCGGTAGAGGCCGGCCAGACATGACCCGACATAGGCTTCTCCTATGAGCTCATATCCGTCCGTGGAGGACCTGCGGCTCGTCGACGCCGTCGCGCGGCACGGTTCGCTCGGTGCTGCGGCCCGCGAGCTGCTGGTGAGCCAGCCGTCGGCGAGCCAGCGGCTGGCGGCCCTGGAGCGGCGCGTGGGGACCGTCCTCTTCGACCGCGACACCACCGGTGCGCGGCCAACGGCCGCGGGTCGCGAGTTCTGCGACCAGGCCACCCACGTGCTCGACCATCTCGGGGCTATCGTCGAGCGCACGCTGTCGGCCGCGCAGTCGCGCACCGTCTCCGTCGGCGCGTTCCCCAGCATCGCGGGCACACTGTTCGCGGCGCTCGACGTGCTGCTCGACGACGTGGTGGTGCAGCCGGAGGTCGACCACGGCCCGCGGCTGCTGGAGCGGGTCGAGCGCGGCACGCTCGACGCGGCGTTCACCGGCATCGCGAAGCAGGTGCCGATCGCACGCGGGCTCGTGGTCACGGAGGTCGGGCAGCACGACCTGGTGACACTGCTGCCGCGGGGTGCACCCGCGCCGGGGTCCGGCAGGCGCCCGTACGAGGGGCAGACCGTCGTCTACTGCCCGCTCGACCTCTCGGCCGACGTGCTGCACCGCCGCCTCACCGAGCTCGGCGCGCACGCACGCCCCGGTGCGACGGCCGAGGCAGCGGTCCGTACGGCACGGGAGCGGCGGTGCGCCGCCGTCGTGCCCGACATGGTCGCCGCCTGGTACGCCGCTCCGGGCGACCGGACGGTGCCGGCTCCGTCGCGGGGGCGCGTGACGATGTCCATGGTGACGAGGAGCCCGGTGCCACGGATCCTGCTCGACGCGCTGCCCGGCCTGCGTGAGCGGCTGCGGAGCGGCAACGTCCACGCCCCGCCTGGCGTGCCGGTCACGTGACCGGTCGGCACACCGCGCGGCCGGCGGGCACGTTCTGACAGGACGTCGCATCGATGTCACGTCCCGTTCGCCCCTCTCCGGGTGAGCCCGCACCGCGGACGGTGGAAAGATGGGCGCATGCCCGCGAACTCCCCCCAGCCTGCGGCGCACGACGCCGCGCCGTACGACGCCCTGCTTCTCTACTCCTTCGGTGGCCCGAACAAGCCCGAGGACGTGGTGCCGTTCCTGCGCAACGTCACCGCGGGCAAGGGCATCCCGGACGAGCGGCTCGAGGAGGTGGGCGAGCACTACTACGGGTTCGGCGGCAAGAGCCCCATCAACGAGCAGAACCTCGCGCTGAAGGCGGCGCTCGAGGCCGAGCTCGCCGACCGCGGCATCGACCTGCCGGTCGTGTGGGGCAACCGCAACTGGGAGCCGTACACCACCGACGCCGTGGACGAGCTGGAGAAGCTGGGCGCCCAGCGCGCCGTCGCGCTCGTGACCAGCGCCTACGCTTCCTACTCCGGCTGCCGCCAGTACCGCGAGGACCTCGCGGTGACGCTGGACAAGCGCGGGCAGCTCGGCCCGGACGGGTCGACGGGCGTGCGGTTCGACAAGATCCGCCCCTACTTCAACCACCCGGGCTTCGTGCAGGCCAACGTCGACGCCGTCGTCGAGGCGTACGCGGAGCTCGCGGCACAGGGCGGGTCCGGGTCCGACGCCAAGCTGGTGTTCGTCACCCACTCGATCCCGGACACCATGGAGGCGGCGTCGCGGATCTCGCACGCCACGTACTCCGAGCAGCACCTCGACCTCGCCGGCGTCGTCGCGGCGCAGGTCGCCGAGCGGCTCGGGCACGACGTGCCATGGGACCTGGCGTACTGCTCGCGCTCCGGCCCGCCGAGCCAGCCGTGGCTCGAGCCGGACGTCAACGACCACCTGGAGACCCTTGCGGGAGACGGGCTGCGCGACGTCGTCCTGTCCCCGATCGGGTTCATCTCCGACCACATGGAGGTGGCCTACGACCTCGACACCGAGGCGCTGGCCACCGCGAAGGACCTCGGCATGACGGCGGTCCGCGCCGGCACGGTGGGCACGCGCCGGCCGTTCGTCACCGGTCTCGTCGACCTGCTGCTCGAACGTGCGGCCCTGGCCCGTGGCGACGACATCACCGAGGCGACCGTAGGCTCGCTGCCGGCCCTCCGCTCGGTCTGCGCCCCGGGCTGCTGCCTGCGGCGCGACGGCGAGCCGAGCGGCGTCCCGGTGCTGTGCAGCACCGACCTGTACTCCTGAGTCCTGCGGGACGGCCACGAGCGAGAGGCAACACATGAACGACGCACACGTGCACGGGGACACCGGCCACGAGATCGACACGACCGCCATCAACGAGAGCATCCGGTACACGATGTTCTCGGTCTTCTCCCTGACGGAGACGCTTCCGGCGGACGAGGCCGAGCGCAAGGCGGTGGTGGCCGACGCCGAGGCAGCCGTCGGCGGGGGCAGCGACCCGGCCGCGACCACCGGCGACCTCGTGACTCGTGGCTGGTACGACATCGGCGGCCTGCGGTCCGACGCCGACCTCCTGCTCTGGACCCACGGCGAGTCGATCGAGGCCGTGCA
This sequence comes from Promicromonospora sp. NPDC060271, assembly GCF_042726755.1. Lineage (NCBI taxonomy): Bacteria > Bacillati > Actinomycetota > Actinomycetes > Micrococcales > Promicromonosporaceae > Promicromonospora > Promicromonospora sp. NPDC060271. The sequence goes on from NZ_JBHXBG010000095.1 coordinate 20,513, forward strand.
GGGCGCCTACCAGCGGCTGCGCGCGTCCGAGCTGGGCCGGTCGCTGGAGCCCGTGTGGTCGGTCGCCGCGCTGCACCGGCCGGCCGAGTTCAACCGCGGGCACGTGCCGGCGTTCCTCGCGGGGGAGGCGCCGCGCGACTACATCTGCGTCTACCCGTTCGTGCGGTCCTACGACTGGTACCTCCTGCCCGAGGCGGAGCGCCGCACCATGCTGCGCGACCACGGCATGGCCGCCGCAGGTTACAAGGACGTCCGGGCGAACACGGTGTCCGCGTTCGCGCTCGGCGACTACGAGTGGATCCTCGCGTTCGAGGCCGACGAGCTGCACCGCATCGTGGATCTGATGCGCGACCTGCGGGCGACCGAGGCCCGGCGGCACGTGCGCGAGGAGGTCCCGTTCTTCACGGGTCCGCGCACGAGCCTGGAGGCCTGGGCCGCGCGCCAGCCCCTCTCCTGACCTCGGGTACGGGCCAGCTTCTCATCGAGGCCTAAGTTTCTGCGCTTTGAGCCGGTCGGAAGCGGAGAAACTTAGACTTCGAAGAGAAGCAGACCGAGCTCAGGTCGTTGGACGGGTGGCGGCGAGGGCTGTGGCGCCCAGGTCCTCGTCGGACAGGGCCGTGGCCGTCAGGCCGGCGGCCTCCAGGTGTTCGACGGCGGCGCTCACCTGACCCTCGCTCGTCTCGATCAGCAAATGCCCGCCCGGGCGCAGGAGCCTCGGGGCCAGGTCGATCACCCGGCGGAGGATCACGAGACCGTCGTCGCCCCCGTCGAGCGCGGCGTGCGGCTCGTGCTCCCTTGCCTCCGGCGGCATCATGCCGATCGCCGTGGTCGGCACGTACGGCGCGTTCGCGACGAGGACGTCGACACGGCCCCACACCTCGGCCGGGAGCGGGTCGGCGAGGTCGCCCGCGTAGGTGTGCGCGGTGAGCGCGCCGGCGCCGGGGGCTGCGACGTCGTCGGACAGCGCCTTGAGGTTCTCGTGGGCGCAGGTCACGGCAGCCGGGTCGACGTCGGCGGCGTGGACCTCGACGTCGCGACCCGCCGCGAGGAGGCGGGCCGCCACGGCGCCGCCGAGTGCCCCGCAGCCGCAGCACAGGTCGACGAGCAGCACCGGGCCGGCATCGGAGCCGGAATCGGCGTCGGCGCGCGCGGCCGCCTCCCGGACCAGCAGCTCGGACCGCTGCCGCGGCACGAACACGCCGGGTGCCACCAGCCAGCGGCGGCCGTCGAGCTCGGCCCAGCCCACCAGGTGCTCCAGCGGGAGCCCGCCGACCCGCGCGGCGGCGAGCTCCTCGAGGCGGGCGGCGTCGCCGTCGGCTGCCTCGGTGATGATGCGGGCCTCGTCCTCGGCGAAGACACAGCCGGCGGCGCGCAGGCGCGCGACAAGTTCGTCCATGGTGCGAGCGTAGGCGGCCGGTCCGCGAAGTAGAGCGCCCGTCCGGGTCCCCTGGCGGCACCAGGGC
>NZ_JBHXBG010000096.1:0-21879 GCF_042726755.1 Promicromonospora sp. NPDC060271
GTGACGGTGCGCCCCCTCACGTCTTTTCATGAGCGGCCCCGGGCCGCTCCACCCGAGCAGTACCTGAGAGGATCGAGACATGGCCAGCTTCGTGGACCGGGTGGTTCTGCATGCCGCCGGCGGTAACGGCGGGAATGGCTGCGCCTCGATCCGCCGGGAGAAGTTCAAGCCCCTGGCGGGGCCCGACGGCGGCAACGGCGGCGACGGGGGCTCGGTGAAGCTCGTCGTCGACGCGAACACCACGACCCTGCTCGAGTACCACCACTCGCCGCACCGTCGGGCGACGTCGGGCACCCAGGGGATGGGCGACGACAGGGACGGCGCCAAGGGCGGCGACCTGATCCTGAAGGTGCCGGACGGCACGGTCGTGAAGGACCTGGACGGCAACGTCCTGGCGGACCTCGTGGGCGACGGCGCGGAGTACGTCGTCGCGGCCGGCGGTAAGGGCGGTCTGGGCAACCGGGCGCTCGCGGGACCGAAGCGCAAGGCTCCCGGTTTCGCGCTGCTCGGCGAGGAGGGCGAGACCGCGGAGGTCGAGCTCGAGGTCAAGACGATCGCCGACGTCGCGCTCGTCGGCTTCCCGAGCGCCGGCAAGTCGTCCCTGATCGCCGCGATCTCCGCCGCCCGGCCCAAGATCGCCGACTACCCTTTCACCACCCTGGTGCCGAACCTGGGCGTGGTGCAGGCCGGCCAGTCGAGGTTCACCGTCGCGGACGTCCCGGGCCTGATCCCTGGCGCGAGCGAGGGCAAGGGTCTCGGCCTGGAGTTCCTGCGGCACATCGAGCGCACCGCGATGATCGTGCACGTGCTCGACTGCGCCACCCTTGAGCCCGGCCGTGACCCGATCAGCGACCTCGACGTGATCGAGGAAGAGCTGGCCAGCTATGCGGGGGACATCGGCATCGAGGGCGGCCGGGTGCCGCTCGGCGAGCGACCCCGCCTGGTGGTGCTCAACAAGATCGACGTGCCGGAGGCACGCGAGCTCGCGGAGTTCGTGAAGTCGGACCTCGAGGAGCGCGGGCTGCGCGTCTTCGAGATCTCGACCGCCAGCCACGAGGGTCTGCGCGAGCTGAAGTTCGCGCTGGCCGAGATCGTCGAGAAGGCGCGCGCCGCGGCGCCTCCGCCCGCGCCGGCCCCGGTCGTGCTGCGCCCGCGTGCCGTCGACGAGGCGCGGTTCACCGTGCGCCGCCTCGGTGGCGACGAGACCGGCTTCTGGTTCGAGGTGCGCGGGACCAAGCCGGAGCGCTGGGTGAAGCAGACGGACTTCAACAACGACGAGGCCGTCGGCTTCCTCGCGGACCGGCTCGCGAAGCTCGGCGTCGAGGACGGGCTGTTCAAGGCGGGCGCGGTCGCCGGCGACGAGGTGCGCATCGGCGACCCGAAGAACGCCGTCGTCTTCGACTGGGAGCCCACGCTGCAGACCGGGCCCGAGCTGCTCGGCGGCCGCGGCACCGACCTGCGCCTGGAGCAGAACTCCCGGCCGACGCGCGGCGACAAGCGCAGGGAGTTCAACGAGCGCATGGACGCCAAGACCGAGGCCCGGCGCGAGCTGTGGACCGAACGCGAGGCCGGCCACTGGACGGACCCCGACGCCGACTGACCGGTGGCGGGTGACCGCTGCGTGAAATGACCGCGCGTCAAGGGCGGTACTCCGGCGAGGATGGGGGCGTGAGCTCCAGCGAACCCTCGGTCAGCCCTCAGGACGCCCCGCGCGCCCGGTCCGTGATCGCCGGCGCCCGGCGCGTGGTCGTGAAGATCGGCTCGTCGTCCCTGACGGGCCCGGACGGACATCTCGACGTCGGGGCGCTGCGCGGGGTCGTCGAGGTCCTCGCGGCGCGGCAGGCGGCCGGAGCCCAGGTCGTGCTGGTCACCTCGGGCGCGGTCTCGGCGGGTATCGGCCCGCTCGGTCTCGGTTCGCGGCCTCGCGACCTCGCGACCATGCAGGCGGCGGCGTCGGTGGGCCAGGGCCAGCTCGCCGGCCGGTACCAGGAGGAGTTCGCGGCGTTCGGGATCCAGATTGGCCAGATCCTGCTCACCGCGGAGGACACCGTCCGCCGTGCCCGCTACCGCAACGCGCAGCGAGCCCTCGAGCGCCTGCTCGCGCTCGGCGTCGTGCCGGTCATCAACGAGAACGACGCGGTCACCACCGACGAGCTGAAGTTCGGCGACAACGACCGCCTGGCCGCGCTCGTGTCGCACCTCGTGCGGGCCGACGCGCTGCTGCTGCTGACCGACGTCGACGGCCTGCACGACGCTCCGCCGTCGCGCCCCGGCGCCCGGCGCATCCCGCAGGTCGACGACCTCGCCGAGATCGCGGGCGTCGAGGTGACCGCGCGCGGCAGCTCGGTCGGCACGGGCGGCATGGTCACCAAGCTGGAGTCGGTACGCATCGCCACCGGCGCGGGCGTCCCCACCGTCCTGACGCTCGCGAGCAACGCGGCGGCCGCCCTCGCCGGGGACGACGTCGGCACCTTCTTCTCGGCCACGGGACGCCGTACGTCGGCGCGCCGGCTGTGGATAGCGCATGCGGCACGCACGGAGGGCCGCCTCCACCTGGACGACGGCGCCGCGCGTGCCGTTCTCGGCGGCCGCGCCTCGCTCCTGCCCGCCGGGATCACGAAGGCGGAGGGCCAGTTCGACGCGGGTGACCCCGTCGAGCTCGTCGGCCCCGACGGCACGGTGGTCGCGCGCGGGCTCGTCGCCTTCGACGCGAGCGACCTCCCCGCGCTCCTCGGGCGCTCCACGTACACGCTCCGCGAGGAGCTGGGGGAGGGTTACGACCGCGTGGTCGTGCACCGGGACGACCTCGTGCTCGACCGGCCGGCGGGCTGACAGACCCGGCCGGGGACCGATCTCACCGAGCCCGGTCCATCGCACGGCGGCGCCGACCGTCCACACCACGGATTCGCCCTCGGCTCCGGCCCTCGTCCGACGTACTCTCGACGCATGACGACAGTGAGCCAGGACGAGGCGACACGTACCGGAGGCGACGCTCCCGGGGCAGCCACGCCGCCGTCGGGCGCCGCGGAGGTGGACGTCACCGCCGCGGTGCGCGACGTCGCCCGGCGCGCGAAGGTCGCGTCGCGCACTCTCGCCACGGCGAACCGCATGACGAAGGACGCCGCCCTCGGTGCGATCGCGAGTGCCCTGGTCGACGCGGCGGACCGCATCGTGGCCGCGAACGCCGAGGACCTGGAGCGCGGGCGCGCGAACGGGATGTCCGACGGGCTCCTGGACCGTCTCGCGCTGACCCCGGAGCGGATCGCGCAGATCGCCGGCGCGCTGCGCGACGTCTCGGCCCTGCCCGACCCGGTCGGCGAGGTGGTGCGCGGGCAGACGCTGCCGAACGGCCTGCGCCTGCGGCAGATCCGCGTGCCCATGGGTGTGGTCGGCATGATCTACGAGGCCCGGCCAAACGTCACGGTCGACGCGGCGGGCCTGGCGCTGAAGTCCGGCAACGCGGTGATCCTGCGTGGGGGGAGCGCCGCGGCGGCGTCGAACGAGGTCATCGTCACGGTGATGCGGGACGCGCTGACGGCCAACGGCCTGCCGGCCGACCTGGTCCAGACGATCGACGCGTACGGCAGGGCCGGCGGCGTGGCGCTCATGCGCGCCCGCGGCCTGGTGGACGTGCTGATCCCGCGGGGCGGCGCCGACCTCATCCAGACGGTGGTCCGCGAGTCCCTCGTGCCCGTGATCGAGACCGGGGTCGGCAACGTGCACGTCTACGTGGACGCCACCGCCGACGTCGCCATGGCCGTCGCGATCGTGATGAACGCCAAGACCCAGCGGGTCGGCGTCTGCAACGCCGCGGAGACGCTGCTCGTGCACCAGGACGCCGCGGCGGACTTCCTCCCGGCGGCGCTCACGGCGCTGTCCGACGCCGGTGTCGTGCTGCACGGCGACCCGGCGGCCATGGCCTTCGCCCCGGCCGGTGCCGACATGGTTCCGGCGACGGACGAGGACTGGGCGACCGAGTACCTCGCGCTGGAGCTCGGCGTCCGGGTGGTCCCGTCGCTCGACGAGGCGATCGAGCACATCCGCACCTGGTCCTCCGGGCACACCGAGGCGATCGTGACGCGCGACATCGCGGCGGCCGACCGGTTCGTCGCGGAGGTCGACTCCGCGGCGGTGATGGTCAACGCGTCCACCCGGTTCACCGACGGCGGCGAGCTCGGCCTGGGTGCCGAGATCGGCATCTCCACGCAGAAGCTGCATGCTCGTGGTCCCATGGGACTGACCGAGCTCACCACCACGAAGTGGGTGGTGACGGGGGACGGGCACGTCAAGCCGTGACGGCCCGGCGGCGTCCCGAGATTTCCCCAGGATCTCCTTGCGGCCCGGTGCCACGATGTACAGGCCGCAATTCGTCCGTGAGAGACTAAAGCTCACCTGAGCACGTCCGACTGGGAGGAACCCCCGTGCTGCACAACGCTGTCCTGGCCGCCGAGGCCGCAACGGAGCACGCCAACGAGCCGATCGCACCGATCGTTCTCGGCCTGATCGCCTTCGGCTCCCTCGTGGCCGCGCTGGTCGTCACGTACGCGTTCCGCAACGTCGGCAACCGACACTGATCCGCCTGACGGGAGCCTGACGACCAGATGAGCGCACCCACGGTATGAGTGCCCCTACTGGGAGCAGGCCGCGCATCGGGGTGATGGGCGGTACGTTCGATCCCATCCACCACGGCCACCTCGTGGCCGCCAGCGAGGCGGTCGCCCACCTGGGGCTGGACGAAGTCGTCTTTGTCCCGACGGGCCGACCAGGATTCAAGCAGCAGCAGCGGGTCACCCAGGCCGAGCACCGTTATCTCATGACGGTGATCGCGACGGCGTCGAACCCCCGCTTCACGGTGAGCCGCGTCGACATCGACCGAGCGGGGCTCACCTACACGGTGGACACCCTCCGGGATCTGCGCCAGCAGCGGCCGGAAGCGGACCTCTACTTCATCTCCGGTGCGGACGCCATCCAGCAGATTCTCCGGTGGAAGGATGCCGAGAAGCTGTGGGACATGGCACACTTCGTCGCTGTCACACGGCCAGGGCACAAGCTCTCCGTTGACGGGCTTCCTCGGGACGGCGTGACGACGCTCGAGGTGCCCGCGCTAGCCATCTCCTCGACCGACTGCCGTCGTCGGGCCGAGGAGGGGTTGCCGGTCTGGTATCTGGTGCCTGACGGCGTGGTCCAGTACATCGCCAAGCACGGACTGTATCGAGGTCTTCACGATGAGTGACAACAAGGGTCGTCCCATGACGCGCCGCGAGATTCGCGAGCGTGAGGCTGCCGCTGCGGCCGCAGCCGCCGGTGGTACCGGCGGCAGCGCCTATCCGCCCCAGGGCGGGCAGCAGCCTCCGCACCGTGGAGCGCCCGCGCCCGAGGGTGGCGGCTGGTCGCCGCAGAACCCGCCGGTCGCCCCGCCCCCGCAGGCGACGGGTGGCTCGCGCGGTGTGGACGCGACCGGTCGCCTGACGCCCGTGCAGCAGCCTGGCGGCAACCCGCCGCCGTACGCCCCCGGTGCGCCCGGGCAGGGCCGGCCGGGCGCCGCGCCGTCCGGTCCCAGTGGTTTCGCTCCCGGTCGTGGCCAGCAGGCCCCGGGGCCCGGAGGGCCCGGCCAGCAAGGCCCGGGCGGACAGGGACCTGGTGGACAAGGCCCGCAGGGTGGGCCGCCCAGCCCGTTCGGCCCTCGCCCGTCCGCCGCGCCGGTGCCCCCCGCCCCGCAGCAGGGACGCTCGGGGAGGTTCGGCGGGCAGAACGCCCCGCAGGGCCCCGGTCCCGGCATGCCTCCTGCCGCCGGTAGGCCCGGCGACCCCGGCCAGACGTCGCAGTGGGGACCCCCTCCTTCCGGGCCCACCCAGTCGCCGTCGGGCCCGCCGTCACCGTTCGGGGCACGACCCGGCGCACCCGCCGGCCTCGCCCAGCAGCGTCCCGGGAGCCTTGCCCCGCCTGCCGCTGGCCCGTCCAGCGGTCCGCTGGCCGGCGGCGCGCCCGCACCCGCGCCCGCGCTTCCCTGGGAGTCCGGTGCGCCGGCGGCCCCGCAGTCACTGCCGCCGGGCGGCGCACCGCCCGCCCCCGGTTCCCCGTTCCCCGGGCGTCCCGGTGCGGGTGGCCCCGGCGGCCCCGGCTCCGGCCCGGTGGGCGGTCCTGGACAGCAGTTCCCGGGCGCACCCGGTGGCCAGTTCCCTGCCGGCCCCGTCGCGCCGTCCCGCACCTCCCGCCGTGAGGTGGAGGAGGAATGGGACGAGGAGGAGGACGAGGGCCCGCAGTACACCTGGCTGCACTACATCATCCTGGTGGTCGTGGCGTTCGTGCTCGGCCTCCTGATCTGGCACCTGGTGCTCAAGGGCGACAGCGGTCCCGTCACGGATGCCGCCGCCCTGCTGGGCAGTCTGCCGGGCGGCCTGCCCGGCCTCAACGGAGGAGATGCGGCATGACCGCTACGGAGCGGGCCACGGAGCTCGCGATCATCGCTGCGCGAGCCGCGAGCAGTGTCAAGGCGCAGGAGATCATCGCGCTCGACGTCAGCGAGCAGCTCGTGCTCACCGACGTGTTCCTCATCGCGTCCGGTGCCAGCGAGCGTCAGGTCTCGGCGATCGTCGACGCCGTCGAGGAACAGCTCTTCAAGGAGGGCGTCAAGCCGATCCGCCGGGAGGGCAAGGCCCAGGCGCGCTGGGTGCTCATCGACTTCGGTGACGTCGTCGTGCACGTGCAGCACGCCGAGGACCGTACGTACTACGCGCTCGAGCGGCTGTGGAAGGACTGTCCGCCCATCGACCTCCCGGAGGACGCCCAGGGCGGCGGCGACACCGGCGAGTACAGCGACCCCGACGACGGTGCCATCTATCTTGCGGGGGACTCGCGCCGGTGACCGCTGGGACGGTAGTGCTGCTGCGCCATGCGCGCACCGCGTACAACGCGGGACTGCGGCTGCAGGGTCAGATCGACATCCCGCTCGACGAGGTCGGGCGGTGGCAGGCGGAGCAGGGCGCCACGGCCCTTGCGGCATCGCACAAGGCTTCCCTCGTGGTCGCCAGCGACCTGGGGCGTGCCAGGGACACGGCAGCCGCCTACGCGCGGCACGTGGGCCTGGAGGTCGTGACCGATGCCGGGCTGCGTGAGCGTTCGTTCGGCATCTGGGAGGGCATGACCGACGCCGAGATCGCGGAGCGCTGGCCGGACGAGCACGCGGTCTGGCGCAGCGGCGGGGAACCCCCGGTCGAGGGCGTCGAGTCGAAGGACGTGGTCGCCCGCCGGATGGAGGAGGCGGTGCTGCGGCACGCCGAGGCGCTGAGTGCGGGGGAGACCCTGGTGGTGGTCTCGCACGGTTCGGCGATCACCCAGGCGATCACCCGGCTGCTGGGCCTCGACCCGGCCATCTGGCGTGGTCTGCACGGCCTGCACAACGTGCACTGGTCGCACCTGCACGCCTCCGCCCCGGGCGCGGCACCGGCGTGGCGCCTCGTCGCGCACAACGTGGGCGCCGGATACCCGCTCGACACCTGGCAGTCGGGGCCGGAAGCCCGGCAGTAGCCGCTTCGGTTCTCGGCGGCTTTCCCGGCGTCGTTCCCGGCGTGATGGAACGCACGCGGGTTTTGATTTGGTCCCTGGCGTCGGTCTGCATAGACTAACCACGCTCGCCCGGCCTGATGGCTGGGGGAGACCAGTTCGGGGCTGTGGCGCAGCTGGTAGCGCACCTGCATGGCATGCAGGGGGTCGGGGGTTCGAGTCCCCCCAGCTCCACCGATATGAATGACGCGGGACATCGTCGATCGATGTCCCGCGTCATTGTCGTTTCAGGGGGCGTTCGTCAATTTCCGCTGCGGCGTCAGCTCGTTCGAGCAGGATCTTGTTCTGATGAGGTCACAGGTTGACCGCTATGCGACCTAGGGTCGTTTCAGGACGAGCGAGAGGTGGAGCCATGACGCAGCAGGTGCGCAGGATCCCGGATGGTTATCACGCGGTCACGCCCTATGTCATCGTCAAGGGCGCGGCGAGGTTCGTCGCGTTCATGGAGAAGGCGTTCGGAGCGACCGACCGCGGGCAGGTGTTCAACGACGACGGCACCATCGGGCACGCCGAGGTCCAGATCGCCGACTCCGTCGTCATGACGTTCGATGCGAAGCCGGACTGGCCGGCCACGCCCGGCTTCCTGACGCTCTACGTCGAGGACTGCGATGTGGTGCACAGGGCCGCGCTCGACGCCGGAGCGACGACCGTGACGCCGCTCTCGACCAACGCGTGGGGTGATCGCGGCAGCCGGATCCGGGATCCGTTCGGGAACATCTGGTGGATACAGAGCCATGTCGAGGACGTCCCGGAGGACGAGATCATGAACCGTATGAGCGACGATGCCTTCGTGGCTGACATGGCCCTCTCCACCGAGACACTCGACCACGAGATCCGCCAGATCGGTCGGCGGCCATGAGCGACGTGACCGACAGCCCGATCGGCTGGGTGAACGCGCACGTGAGGCGCTACGTCGAGTCCGGCGGATCGAGCGGTCACCGCTGGTCGGGTACCGACACCCTGTTGCTCACGACCCGCGGCAGGCGCACGGGCCTGCTGCGGCGCACCGCGTTGATCTACGGGCGAGACGATGATCGTCTCGTCGTCGTCGGCTCGAACGGTGGCAAGGAGCATCACCCGGACTGGTACCTGAACCTGCAGCACGACGGGGAGGTGCGGGTTCAGGTCGGCGCCGAGATCTTCGACGCGCGCGCCGAGACGGCCTCCGGAGCCGTGCGGGAGCGGCTGTGGGGTGTGATGGTCGAGATCTTCCCCGAGTACGACCGGTTCCGGACGAGGACGGCGCGAGAGATCCCGGTCGTGGTCATCACGCCGCGCTGAGTCACCGGGTCCGTACCTGGTCGCGGACCCGACGTGGTCATGAGCGAGGCAGGTCGCGACCGCAGGTGTGTCGACGGTCACCACCGCGTCGGCGCCGGCGTCATTGACCTCAACCGAGGTTGAGGTTCTAGCGTCGGACGCATCGACATCTTGCGATGAGAGGACCGGAAATGCCTGTCTACACCCTGCCTGAGCTGCCCTACGACTACGCGGCGCTCGAGCCGCGCATCAGCGGGCGGATCATGGAGCTGCACCACGACAAGCACCACGCCGCGTACGTGGCGGGCGCCAACGCCGCGCTCGACGCGCTGGCCGCGGCCCGGGAGAGCGGCGACCTCGCCGCGGTGAACCTGCACGAGAAGAACCTCGCGTTCAACCTGGGCGGGCACACCAACCACACGGTGTTCTGGCACAACCTCTCGCCCGAGGGTGGCGGCGAGCCGGACGGCGAGCTCGGCGCGGCCATCACCGACCAGTTCGGCAGCTTCGCGGCGTTCAAGGCCCACTTCGGGGCTGTGGCGACGGGTATCCAGGGCTCCGGCTGGGCGGTGCTCGGCTGGGACAGCATCGGCGGGCGGCTGCTGGTGTTCCAGCTCTTCGACCAGCAGGCGAACGTGCCGCTGGGCGTCACGCCCCTGCTGATGCTCGACATGTGGGAGCACGCCTTCTACCTGGACTACCTCAACGTCAAGGCCGAGTACGTCAAGGCGTTCTGGAACCTGGCGAACTGGTCCGACGTCGCGGGGCGGCTCGACCGGGCGCGCGCCACGACGGGAAGTCTGATCACCGCCGCGTGACCGCGAGGGGGTTCCCCGGGTGGGCAGCGTCGGGCAGGACGGCTCGCTTTGGTCCAGCGGCCGAATCGGTCTAGACTGACGACGCTCGCCCACCTGGGCGAACGCCCTTTCGGGGCTGTGGCGCAGCTGGTAGCGCACCTGCATGGCATGCAGGGGGTCGGGAGTTCGAGTCTCCCCAGCTCCACCGAAAATCTGGTCAGAGGCCATTCCGGAATCCTTGAGCTGAGGAGGACGGGATGGCCTCTCGCCATGAGTTCACCGGATCTGGACGGAAACCGTCCTGGCCGGACATGTTCCGGACATTTTGAAATGTCCCCAGGATGGCCCGCGAACGCGGTTACGACGTCCCCCTCTGACGGGCGAGATTGGTCATACCGACGCAGACCGCGCACCCCAGGCGTCGGGTGTTCCGCGACCCGCCCTCACGGGAGAAGATCGTGACAGAGAAGGCAATGACCGCGTCACCGACGACGCCGCCCGCCACGACAGCGCGCCTGGTGGCGCTCGACGTCGACGGCACGCTCGCGATGGACGGGAGCATCCCCGACACGACGGTGACAGCGGTCCAGGCGACCGTCGCGTCAGGCCATCACGTGGTGATCGCGACGGGCCGGTCCCTGATCGGGGTGGCACCGATCGTCGAACGGCTCGGGCTGCGCCGAGGCCGCGTGATCTGTTCCAACGGTGCCGTGACCGCGTGGATCAGCGGGCACCGTCTGGTCGTCGAGGACGCGGTGCGGTTCGACGCGGGCCGCGTGCTGCAGCGGGCCCGGGACGCGATCCCGGACGCACTGCTCGCGACCGAGGTCCTCGGCAAGGGCTACCAGGTCAGCGCCCCGTTCCCGGACGGGCTGCTCAACGGCCGGCAGCACGTCGTCGGGCGCACACCCGACCTGTGGGCCGCGCCCACCACGCGCGCCGTCGTGCACGCGGCCGACGTCGCCCGGCTGGGACGAGAGCTGGGCTGGCTCGACGTGACCGTCACTCTGGGCTCGACCACGGAGCCCGGCGACTGGCTCGACCTGACGGCGCCGAGCCTCTCGAAGGCAAGCGCCCTGGAACGCGTTCGCCGTCACCTGCGAGTTGCCCCCGAGCACACCATCGCGGTCGGTGACGGGCACAACGACCTGCCGATGTTCGAGTGGGCGGCTCGCGCGGTCGCGATGGGGAACGCGCCGGCCGAGGTCCGGTGTGCGGCCGGCGAGGTGTGCGGGAGCATCACCGAGCACGGCGTGGTGGACGTGCTGCGTTCGATCGGAGGGGCGCGATAGACCGCGCGGTCAGGGGAGCACCGGACCGACCGAGACCATCAGGCAGAGCGCCAGGACGGCCACGAGCGAGAACCGGAACATCTGCCGCGCCCAGCGGTCGTCGTCGTCCGCCCGGAGCCCCGTGACTCCGAGCCACGTCCAGTAGGCGCCGACCGCGCCCATCACGACGGTGTAGACGATCCCTACGTAGCCGAACACGGGCAGGAGCAGGGTCGAGACCACGAACGCCACGGTGTACGCGAGGATCTGGATCTTCGTGTTGCGGATGCTCCGGACCACCGAGATGACCGGGACGCCTGCCCTGGCGTACTCCTCGTGCCGGTAGATCGCGATCGAGTAGAACTCGGGCATCTGCCAGAGGAAGACGGCGAGGAAGACGAGCACCGCGCCGACGTCGACCACACCGGCGACCGCCACGTACCCGGCCAGGATCGGCGCCGCACCCGAGACGCTACCGACCAGCGTGCCGTGGATCGAGAGGCGCTTCGAGAGCATCCCGTAGAGCACGACGTAGACGACGAACCCGCCGAGCCCGACGGCCACCACCAGCCAGTTCGTCCAGGCGACGAGCATCGCCATGCCGGCGACGCCGAGCACCACACTGAAGACGACGGCGGGCCGCGCCCCGATGCTGCCGGTGACCGTCGCCCGCTTCCTGGTGCGGTCCATGACGCCGTCGATGTCGCGGTCGAGCACGTTGTTGAGCACGCATGCCGACGCGATCACCAGCGTCGTGCCGACGACGAGAGCCGCGAACAGCCAGAGGTCCACCTGCCCACGGCTCGCGAGCAGGAAGCCCGCGGCGGCCGTCAGCACGTTGCCGTAGAGCACGCCCGGCTTCGTCAGGGAGTAGTAGCGCGTGAGCGTGTCACGAACGGTCGTACCGTCAGCCCGGGCCGCGAGCGCTCCGTCGGTGCCGTCGACGCCGGTCAGGGTCGGGGGCTGCTTGATAGCGGTCATCCGGCGTGTGTCCGGACCACTACGCGGGAGAACCCGCCGTTCGAGCTGAGGGGTGTTCTCGGATCCACCGGCTCAGCCTACGTGAGCGGGCGCCGCCGAATGGTTCACTGGTGCCCTGCAAGCCCCTCGGAGACGGAAAGGGCGCGGCTCGCCGACGAGCCCAGGTGTCGCATGACGGACAAGGTCGACCTCAAGAAGAGCCTCGACGCGTACCAGGCGAAGGCAGGCCGGTTCCGGCTGCTGGACGTCCCCGACCTGCAGTACCTCATGATCGACGGGCACGGGGACCCGAACACCTCGCCCGCCTTCACCGAGGCCGTCGAGGCGCTCTACCCGGTGGCGTACGCGCTCAAGTTCGCGGCCAAGCGCCACCTCGGGCGGGACTTCGTCGTCATGCCGCTGGAGGGTCTGTGGTGGGCCGAGGACATGAGCTCCTTCACCGCGGAGCGGGACAAGGCGCGCTGGGACTGGACCCTGATGATCATGCAGCCCGACTGGATCGACGAGGACATGTTCACCGCCGCCGTCGCGCAGGCCGGGACCAAGGGGCCTCCGGCCCGGCTCGCGGACCTCCGCCTGGAGCCGCTGTCCGAGGGGCGATGCGTGCAGACGCTGCACGTCGGCACGTTCGACGACGAGGCGGACGTGCTCGCGCGGATGCACGACGAGTTCATCCCGGCGGGCGGCCTCCGCATGGTCGGCAGGCACCACGAGATCTACCTCAGCGACCTGCGCAGGGTCGCACCGGCGAAGCAGCGGACGATCCTCCGGCAGCCGGTCGCGGCATCCCGCTGATCCAGCAACAGGTCATGGCGCCACCCCCACGGCGTCGGCCAGCGCGAGCACCGCGGCCCGCGACCCTGCGTGCACCCGCACCTCGACGCGGTGCACCAGCCGCGGGGCCGTGAGCGGCACGATCGTGAGGCCGTCGGGCGGCAGGAGGTTCCCCGGTGCGGCGTGCAGGCCGTGGCCCGCGCCGACGAGCGCCGCGACCGTGTCCGCAGAGGTCCCGCTGTACGTGGTGCCGCGACGCAGGCCCATCCTGGCCGCGGACGCGAGCGCCGCCGTCGAGCAGGTCGTGCCGGACGTACCGAGCCACCGTGCGTCGGTGAGGGCCGCCAGCTCGATCCCTGGTCGCCGCGCGAGGGGGTGAGCGGAGGGGAGCAGCACGGCGATCGGCGCCTCCAGCACCACCCGCACCACCAGGTCGGGACCCGAGCCGGGCAACGGGTCGCCGGGCGCCGCGATGCCGTCGACGACCGCCACGTCCGCGCCACCCGACATGAGGGCCGCGGCCGCCGCGGCGGCATCGTCGACGACGACGGAGGCGAGCCGGCCGGCGACCGGGAGCAGCCGCTCCGTCGCCGGCGTGACGGCCACCGAGACCGGCGTGTCCTCGTCGCGCCCGGTCACCCGGGCCACCGCGGCTCGCGCGGCCTGCTCGTGCGCCAGGATCTGCCGGGCATGCCTGAGGAACTCACGCCCGGCAGGCGTCGGGGCGACCGTCGGGCGCCGGGTGAGGAGCGGCGTGCCCGCCGTCCGCTCGAGACCCGCGACGTGCTGCGAGACCGCGGACTGGGTGAACCCGAGGGCGCTCGCGGCCCGCGAGAACGAGCCCGTCTCGGCGACGGTGGCCAGGCTGAGCAGGGCGCGGGTGTCCACGGCGCCAGTATCTCCCGGCGGCGGCTCGGGTATCAGCGATCGCGATTCGGGCATCGGCATTCATCGTTGGACCTGATGCACGGCGGCGGCCCAGCATGGACGCATGAACCCCACACGCATCGCTCTGGTCGGGGACCGCTCGACGGCGGTCCGGGCGCACGAACGCATCCCCGAGATCGCCGGCCGGTACGACGACGTCGACCTGCACTGGCTCTCGACCGCGGAGCTCGCGCCCGCCGAGGCGGCGGCGTTCGACGGCGTCTGGGTGGTCCCCGGTTCCCCGTACGCCGACGAGGACCGGGTCGTCGAGACGATCCGCGCCGCCCGGACAGGCGCGACGCCGCTGCTGGGAACGTGCGGCGGGTACCAGCACATGGTCCTGGAGTTCGCGCGCAACGTGGTCGGCGTCAGGGCGCGGCACGCCGAGAGCCCGGCCGCGGGTGGTGCGGACGCCGGGGACGCGCCGGCGTCGACCGCGCTCATCACCGAGCTGGCGTGCTCCCTCAAGGGCCGCAGCGGACAGGTCGACGTGGTGCCGGGCAGCCGGGCGGCAGCGGCCCTCGGTGAGCGGAGCTTCGAGCGCTTCCACTGCTCGTTCGGGCTGACCGCCGCCGACGCCGAACCGCTGGTGGCGGCCGGGCTGGTCGTCTCGGGGGCGAGCCCGGAGGGTGAGCCTCGGGTGGTCGAGCTGCCGGGGGACGCGTTCTGGCTGGGCACGGCGTTCCAGCCCGAGCTGGCGGACGCGCAGCCGCACGCCGTCATCGAGGCGTTCGTCGCGGCTGCCCGCGCGCGGGCGGTCCGGCGTGCGGCGGGTGCCGACGTGGCGGCCGTCCGGTGAGCCGTCCCGTGAGCCCTTCGGCGAGGTACGTGACCGTGCCCGGGTACGGCGGATCCGGCCCGGCGCACTGGCAGACGCACTGGGAGCTGGACCTGCCGGCCGTCCGGTTCCGGCCTGCCTCGTGGGACCTGCCCGACGCGCGGGACTGGGCCGACGCGTTGACCCGTGCCGTGTCGGACGGCGGCCTGTCGGACGGAGGCCGCCCGGTGTTCCTCGTCGCGCACAGCCTCGGCTGCCTGACCGTCGCCTCGTGGCTCGCCGAGCGCGGACCGGACGTGGTGGCCGGCGCCCTGCTCGTCGCCGTTCCCGACGCTTCGGGGCCGGCGTTCCCCGCCGCGGCGACGGCGGGCGGCTTCGAGGTCGTCCGGCGCCGGCTCCCGGTCCCGGTCACCGTCGTCGTCTCGGAGGACGACCCGTACGCGGCCGCCGGCTGGACGCGGGACCTGGCCGCCGTGTGGGGCGCGGAGGTCGTGGGGATCGGGGCGGCCGGGCACGTGAACGAGGCGAGCGGCGTCGGCCCGTGGGAGGCGGGGCGGGAGATCCTGCGGGGCTTCATGTCCACCCTGGGTACGACGACGATCAGTCCTCGGGCCGATACCGGTGGGGGCGCCGGTCGTTAGGTTCGTGCCATGACCACCGTGGACCACGCCCCGCCCCGCCCCGCGACGCTCTCCCGCCCGGTCGTGCGCCTGGGGGTCGCCGTGGTCCTGAGCTTCCTGCTGGGCGGCCTGACGTCCTACGCGCAGGGGTTCCTGCCGGACGCGTTCGTCTCCTTCGCGAACTCGGCCAGCGGCTGGACCGTCCTCACGGCGGCGCTCGTGTACTGGTCCCGGGCACGTACCGGACCCGCGGCGGTGCTGGGGGCCGCGAGCTTCGTGCTCCTCGTCCTCGGGTACAGGGTCGCGTCGCAGGTGCGCGGATTTGTCTATGACCCGCTGCTCTTCTCCGTCGTGGGAGTGGTGGTCGGACCGTTCGTGGGTGTCGCGGCGTCGTGGCTGCGGGCCACCGGCGTCCGCGCAGCCCTCGGTGCGGCGCTGCTGGCGGGCATCGGCGTGGGAGAGAGCATCTACGGGCTCACCGTCGTCGGGGACACGACGAGCCCCGTCTACTGGACGCTGATCGGCGTGGCCGGGCTCGCGCTCGTGGCCGGCCTGCTCGTACGACGCATTCGGGGTGCGCTGCCGGTCGTGCTCGCGGTCGGCGGCACAGCGGTCGTCGCGGTGGCGTTCTACGTCGCCTACGCAAGCCTCGGTTAGCCGGTCACGGCTGGGCTGCGCGTCAGGGACGCTGTTTGAGAATCGTTCTCATCTCTGGTTCACTCTTCCTCAGTACCGAGAATGATTGTCATTCTAGAAGGAAGGAGCGGGTGGTCCCGATCGGACCGCCCCACCACGATGAGACGAAACACCACTCGCACAGCCGCCGGCCTGGGGGCCGCGCTGTCCCTGTTCCTGCTGAGTGCCTGCGCGGCCGACGGGGGAGCCTCGGAGTCCCCGTCGGCCGGCGCCGACGAGCACGAGGCGCCCGACGCCACCGAGATGCAGTCGCGCACGCCACGCGTCGCCGTCACGTATGACGGCGGTGTGCTGGTGCTCGACGCGATGAGCCTCGAACCGGTCGGCGACCTCGCGCTGGAGGGCTTCAACCGCCTCAACCCCGCCGGTGACGAGCGCCACCTGCTCGTCTCGACGGCTGGCAAGTTCCAGGCGCTCGATCTGGGTACCTGGGCCGAGGCGCACGGCGACCACTCCCACTACTGGACCTCGGAGCCCAGGCTCACCGACGTGGCGTACGACGCCGTCGAGCCCGGTCACGTAGTGGTCCACGAGGGTCGCACCGCGCTGTTCGACGACGGCACGGGCGAGGTCCGCGTGATCGACTCGGAGCACATCGCCGACGCCGACGCCGCGGCCCGCGAGTACACGACGCCGGCGCCCCATCACGGCGTGGCGGTCGAGCTGGCCGACGACACGCTCGTGGTCTCCGAGGGCACGGAGGAGGCGCGCACCGGCATCCGGGTGCTCGACGGAGACGGCAAGGAGATCGCGGCCTCCGACGAGTGCCCGGGCGTGCACGGCGAGTCCGTGGCGGCCGACGAGGCGGTGGTGATCGGCTGCGAGGACGGCGCCGTGGTCTACAAGGACGGCAAGATCACCAAGGTCGACTCCCCGGACAGCTACGGCCGTATCGGGAACCAGGCGGGTACCGAGGAGTCGCCGTACGTGCTGGGCGACTACAAGACGGACAAGGACGCCGAGCTGGAGCGGCCCACGCGGGTGTCGATCATCGACACGCGCAACGGGGAGCACGAGCTGGTCGAGCTGCCGTCGTCGTACACCTTCCGCTCGCTCGCGCGGGGCGACGACGGCGAGGCCCTCGTGCTCGGCACCGACGGCCAGGTCCACGTGATCGACCCCGAGTCGGCGAAGCTGACGAAGTCGATCCCCGTGATCGACGAGTGGGAGGAGCCGATCGAGTGGCAGGAGCCGCGGCCTGCGATCCTCGCCCTGGACGGCTCCGTGTACGTCACCGACCCGGCGACCGACTCGATCCACGCGATCGACATCGAGTCCGGCGAGGTGTGGAAGTCGGCGGAGCTCGGCGTCACGCCGAACGAGCTGAGCGGCGTACTGGGCACGGAGGCGCACACGCACTGACCAGGCGCCGGGGCGTGCCCTCCCCAGGAGGGTGCGCCCCGGCGTGGTGCTCGGCCCGGGAGGGTCAGCCGGTCGGCAGCTCGTCGAGACCGGCCGGTGTGCCGAGCACTCGCCAGCACACGTAGCCGCAGACGGCGAGCGCTGGTGCGCCGCTGAGGATGCTGGCGATGCCGAGCGCGGTCACCTGTTCTGCGACGTAGAGGGGGATGAGGACCGCCGCGGCGATACAGAGCTTGGCGAGAAGGACTCCGGTGCAGAGCTGGTAGAGGCGTCGCTGAGCCGGATCGTGCCGCCAGCCGAACCTCCGGCCTCGTGCCAGCCCGACCGCTACGCCGACGAGCGGCCACCGCACCAGCATGGACACCAGGACGAGCGCGGCCAGGGCGACCTGCCAGATCACGTCCAGGAGAAAGAAGCCGACGGCGGTGCCTGTGCGCCCGGCGAGCACGGCGGAGAGCCCGACCGCTCCAAGGCTGACCAGCGCCGACCGGTATTTCCGGTCGGCTCGGAACCGGGCCACGGTGAGAACAGCCACGGTGGTGACCGCCGCCAGGGCGGCGACCATGAGGCGGTCGGTCAGCAGGAAGACGATCAGGAAGAGGGCCTGGGACGCGACGGCTTCGGCCACGGTCCGCCACCCGCCCCAGGCGTTGAACAGGGACAGGGCCTTCTGCGTGCGGGGGCCGGACCTCATGCGCTCGTGCCCGTGGGTCGGCCCTGCGGCCGGGCGCCAGGGAAGGACGCCGGTCGTGCGTCGGCCCCGCGCATCGCCTCCTCGTAGGTGCCGATCGCGGCGAGCAGGCCCTGCTTTCCGCCCGCGACCTCGATGAGGAGCTCGTTGAGCCGCTGGGCGTCCCACATCGCCGAGTTCGCGCCGAAACCTGGTGCCGCGTGGGCCGCGTCGCCGAGCAGTGTCACGTTGCTGGCGGTCCAGGGCGACGTCGCGGTGAGGCTGCCGATGCTGAGCCTCGCGAGCGTCGCCGGCCGGGCCTGCTCGACCACCTGTCGCAGCGCGGGATGGGTCGCGGCGGTCAGCTCGCGGGCGTGCCGGCGCACTGCCTCCGACGAGTCGTCCGTACCGCGGTGCTGCGCTGAGGTGGGCAGCGCCCACATCAGGTAGTCCTCGACCTCGCTCACCCCGCCGTGGCGGAGCGCGGCCTGCCAACGTTCCCGCAGCGCGGGCGGCGGCGCGGTGAAGCGTACGGCGGCGACGATCATCGTCGTCCCTGTGACCTGTACCTTGGCCGGGTTGTCGCCGATCAGCTCGGGCAGCCCGGTCCCGGCCAGGGAGCTGAGGGGGGTCGCGCCGAGCAGCGTGCACCGCCCCGTGTCGAGCACGCGCACGTGCGGCAGGTACTGCCGTCGCACGACCGAACCGATCCCGTCCGCACCGACCAGCAGGTCGGCGGTGTCCGTGCTTCCGTCGGCGAACCGCGCCCGCACGGTGCTGTCGCTCCGCTGCTCGAACCCGGTCAGGGCGGTTCCGAACCGCACGACGTCCGACACTCCGCTCAGCAGCACCGCGCGCAGCAGCTGCCGGTCGACGGGCCGACGGTTCGCCGACAGGTGTGGCGCGTTCTCGAACGACTGCGAGCCGCTGACCACCAGGGCGCCGTCCTGCTCGGTCAGTGACAGCACGCGGTCCCTGCGCGCTCCCACCGCCGCGCTCATCATGTCGAGCTGTTCAGGGGCCAAGCAGGCCCGCAGGGCCGTCGTCGCCTGGTCCTCCAGGTGCAGGCTGACTCCCTGCGACCGGCCGTGCTGCTGGTTGCGTTCATAGACCACGACCTCGATACCCGCCTGCCGCAGTCCGTTCGCCAGCGTCAGGCCGCCGGGTCCCGCGCCCACCACGATCACTCGCATCCCTCGTCCTCCGGATTCTTCATCGCTTGGTGGAGAACGGTAGCAGAGATTCTTCATCATTGGATGAAGAATCTCTGCTAGCCTCCGGACATGACGGAGCACCAGCCCAAGCGCTCGGGACGATGGCGGTCCGGCGAGGAGAGCCGGCAACGGATCCTGGACGCGGCCCGCGCGCAGTTCCGCGACCACGGCTACAGCGGCACGACGGTGCGTGCGGTCGCGGGTGCGGCCGGCGTCGACTCGGCGATGGTGTTCTACTTCTTCGGCAACAAGCGGGGCCTGTTCGACGCGGCCATCGACCTGCCGCCCCAGGTCGGTCCGGCCATCGACGCGCTCTTCCTGGGCGGCGTCGAAGACCTCGGCGTGCGCATCGTGCGCACGCTCCTGGAGAGCCTGGAGAAGTCCGACGACGCACCGTTCGTGGCCCTCACCCGGTCCGCGTCCACCCACGACGAGTCCCAGGTGCTGCTGCGTCAGTACGTCGACCGGGAGTTCACCGGCAGGATCACGGCGACGCTGGGGACGCCAGATGCCCCGCTGCGCGCCGGCATGGTCGGCGTCCAGGTGCTCGGCCTCGCGATGGCCCGGTACGTCGTTCGCCTGGAGCCGCTGGCCTCAGCCTCCGTGGACGAGCTGGCCGCGTGGTTCGGCCCGCTCGTCCAGCACTGCCTCACCGGCCCGACCGCGGCGCCGGCGGCCACCTGACCCGGGCGAGGTGAGCCCGCGCGCCGTGCTCAGCCGCCCAGGTGCCTGATCGTCTCCAGCATGTCGGTCACCGAACCCGCGGGGTCGGTGATCGGCATCTGCACGTGCGCGACCGAGCCGGACGGTGAGACCAGGAGGGTCTGGCGCTTGTACCGCTCCTGACCCGCGGTCCGGAACAGCGGCAGCCGGAGGTGGGCGGCCAGCAGGGCGTCGCCGTCCGACGCGAGGCGGTAGGGGAGGCGGGAGAAGTCCGCGAACGCGGCGAGCTCGTCGGTGCGCTGCGTGCTGATCCCGATCACGTCCGCGCCGAGCGCCGCGAAGTCGGCGTGCCGTGCCGCGTAGGTGGTGGCCTCGAGGGTGCAGCCCGCCGTCCCCGGGACCTGGCCCCAGGCCGGCGGGGCGTCGCCGGGTGCGAACGCGCCCGGGAACAGGAACAGCACCCGCCACCTGCCTGGCGTCTCCCCGCCGACGGCGACGGTGGTGCCGTCGTGCGTGGCGAGGCTCAGCTCCGGCATCGGCCGGCCCGTCAGCTCGTGGACGCGCCGGGTCTCGGCGGAGTCGCCGGCCGGTGACGCGGAGACGCTGCCGTCCCCGAGCAGGTACCGGTCGCCGAACTCCTGCATGGCGACCAGGACCGAGAGCAGGCCCTCACCCTTCTCGGTCAGGACGTAGTCGTGGCGCGGCGGGTGCTCCGAGTAGGCGCGCCTGACCAGGATCTGATGGTCGACGAGCGTGCCGAGCCGCTCGGTGAGTGCCCGCCTGCTGATGCCGAGCGAACCCTGGATGCGGTCGAACCGGGTGAGCCCGCCCGCGATCTCGCGCAGGACGAGCCAGGCCCACCAGTCGCCGACCACGCCCATGGTCTGGGCGATGCCGCAATCGGTGTCGGAGAGGTCTGCGTACCGCATGAGCTCCATCCTCGTGCACTCGTGGTCGTGGCTGCGCACCCGCTAGTGTACGTTCCAAATTGGAACTGACTAGGAGTGTGGAGCCCATGACACGGATCGAACCGGCCCCGGCCACCACCGGTGGGCCCCCGGCCACGCGGGCCTTCTGGACCTACTGGACGGCGAACGCGACGAGCACCCTCGGCACGGGCGTCACCGCGGTCGCGCTCCCGCTGGTCGCGGTCCTGGTCCTGGACGCGGGCCCGAGCCAGATGGGCCTGCTGGCCGCCGCGTCCTACGCCGCGTGGCTGGTGCTCGGCCTGCCGGCCGGCGCGCTGGTGGCGCGGTCACGTGTGCGGGGCATCCAGGTCGCCGCCGACCTCGTCCGGGCGGCAGCGATCGGGTCGGTGCCGGTCGCCTGGTGGCTCGACGCGCTCACCTTCGGCCACCTCGTCGCGGTGGCCCTCGTGGTCTCCTTCGCGAACGTCCTGTTCGACACCGCGAACACGACGTACTTCGTCTCCGTCGTGCCGAAGAACCGCATCCAGGACCGCAACAGCCTGATGAGCGCCACGCACGGCGTCGGCGAGCTCGCGGGGCCGTCCCTCGGCGGGCTCCTCGTCCAGGCGGTGGGTGCCGTGGCCGCACTGCTGGTCGACATGGTCAGCTACGTCGTCTCCGCGATCCTGCTACGGACCCTGCCGGAACAGGCCAGGGCGACCCAGGCGGCGTCGGGCACCCCGATGCGCACCCTGATCGCCGAGGGGTGGCGGTACGTGAGCCGCCACCCGATCGTCGGTCCGTGCACCTGGGCCGCCACCCTGATCAACTTCGTGAGCGGCGGGCAGCTCGCCCTGTTCACCCTCTACCTGGTGCGTGAGCTGCACACGCCCACCGGTCTGGTCGGGCTGCTGCTCGCCGCCGCGGCGGTCGGCTCGATCCTCGGCGCCGGCGCCGTGCCCTGGCTGAGCCGCCGGATCGGCTCCGCGCGGCTGGTGGTCGCCGCCTCGTTCACGAGCGTCGCCGGGGCGGCGGTGATCCCGCTGGGCACCGGAACTCCCGGGATGGTCGCGTTCGCCGCCGGCAGCGCGATCTTCTCCACCGGTGTGGTCTGGTTCAGCACCGCCACGCGCACCTACCGGTTCGTGTCGACGCCGCCCGAGCTGCTGTCCCGCGTCATGGCGACCGTCCGGTTCGTCTCCTGGGGCGGCATCCCCGTGGGCGGTCTGCTCGCGGGCCTCTTCGCCGACGCGTTCGGGCTCCGGGCCGGCATCGTGGCGCTCGCGGTGGCCATGCTCGGCGCGCCCCTCGTCCTCCTGGCGAGCCGGGTGCGCGGGCTGCGCGACTTTCCTGAGACGTGACGAACGGCCTCGACGGGCCCGACCACTGGTGGTC
>NZ_JBHXBG010000097.1:0-21707 GCF_042726755.1 Promicromonospora sp. NPDC060271
CGGAACCTCCCGCGCTGCTCGAGATGCTCGGGGTCCATCTGGACCCCGAGCTTCTTGTGCTGGCACTGACGCATCGGTCCTTCGCGCACGAGGCCGGTGGCATCCCCACGAACGAGCGCCTGGAGTTCCTGGGCGACACCGTGCTGGGGCTGGTGGTCACGGAGGCGCTGTACCGGCGTCACCCCGACCTGTCGGAGGGTGACCTCGCGCGCATGCGCGCCGCGACGGTGTCGCAGCGTGCGCTGGCCGCTGTCGCGCGCACCCTCGGCCTGGGCAAGTACGTGCTGCTCGGCAAGGGCGAGATCCGCACGCGCGGTTTCGAGAAGGACTCGATCCTCTCCGACACCGTTGAGGCGCTGATCGGAGCGACCTACCTGTCGCACGGCCTGGAGACGTCGAGGGCGCTGGTGCACCGGCTCGTGGACTCGACGCTCGACGTCGCAGCCGGCCTGGGTGCGGGGCTCGACTGGAAGACCTCGCTGCAGGAGGCCTCGGCGGAGCGTGGGCTGGGTTCGCCCGACTACATCGCCACGTTCGAGGGACCGGAGCACGCACGGGTCTTCCACTCGACGGTGGTGATCGACGGCGTCACCTACGGCTCCGGCTCGGGCAGTGCGAAGAAGCACGCCGAGCAGGGCGCGGCCGAGGAGACCTACCGGGCCCTGCTGGAGAAGTTCCCGCTGCCCAAGCCGGACGACGGCGAGGCGGCCGCCGGCCAGCCGGCCGAGAGCAAGGCCCCGGCCGCCGGTGCCTGAGCTCCCCGAGGTCGAGACCGTCCGCGACGGTGTCGACAGGCTCGTCGTGGGCGCGGTGGTGCGCGACGTCGAGGTGTTCCGCGAGTACAGCGTCCGTCGGCACGACGGCGGCCCGGAGTCGTTCCGCGACCAGCTCACCGGGCGGCGTCTCGATGCGGCGGTGCGGCGCGGCAAGTTCCTCTGGCTGCCGCTCGCTGACCCGGGCACGCCCGCCGCCGCCCACCCCGCCGCCGCCCTGCTCGCACACCTCGGCATGTCGGGGCAGCTGCTGGTCCGGGGCGCCGAGACGGGCAAGGACCGTGGCCACGCGGCGAACGTGGTGCTGGGCCTCGAGCAGACCGGTGCGGAGGCTCCGACCGGGCCGAGCCCGGCGATCGGCACGGCCGCGGACGACTGGCAGCACCCGCACCTGCGGGTTCGCCTCCACCTGACCGGCGCCCCCTCCGGCGCGCGCTACCTGGACTTCGTGGACCAGCGCACGTTCGGTCACCTGAGCGTGCAGGACCTGGTGCCCGGCGACGGGGAAGCACCCGGCGACGGCGGACCGGCGTCCGGCATCCCGGCCGGGCACGGCTCGGACCTGCCCCTCCTGCCGCAGCCGGTCGCGCACATCGCCCGTGACCTGCTCGACCCGAACCTGGACCTGGACGGCCTGGTCCGCCGGGTGCGCCGTCGTCGGACCCAGGTCAAGCGCGCACTCCTGGACCAGACGGTCGTCTCGGGCGTCGGCAACATCTACGCGGACGAGGCGCTGTGGCGCGCGCGGGTGCACTGGGCCCGGCCGACCGACAAGCTCAGGGCGGCGGACGTGCGCCGGGTGCTGGACTCGGCGGCCGAGGTGATGCGCGAGTCGCTGGCCCAGGGTGGCACCAGCTTCGACGAGCTGTACGTCAACGTGAACGGGGAGTCGGGATACTTCGACCGCTCGCTCGCCGTGTACGGCCGCGAGAACGACGAGTGCCGCCGCTGCGGCACGCCGGTGCGCCGCGACGCGTTCATGAACCGCTCGTCGTTCAGCTGCCCGACCTGCCAGCCGGCCCCCAGGGCGAGGTAGAGCGCCTGTCCGGACGCACGCTCTACCTCGGCAACAGGTTGATGCCGAAGTAGAGCGGGTGTCCGGACGCACGCTCTACCTCGCGGCACTACCTCGTGGCTACGTTGCGGAGTTCCGCGCCCGTGCGCCAGGCCGTGAGCTGGTCCGCGAGGAAGCGAGCGGCGCCGCGCGGCCGGCCTCCTGCCACGTGCGGCGTGAGGATCAGGTTCGGGAGGTCCCAGAGCGGGGAGTCCTCCGGCAGGGGCTCCGTCTCCATGACGTCGAGCGCCGCTCCCGCGAGCCGCCCGGACCGCAGTGCGTCGGCGAGCGCTTCCTCGTCCACCGTCGCACCTCGGCCGACGTTCACGAACCGGGCCGACGGCGGCAGCAGGCCGAGCACGCGGGCGTCGAGGGCGTGCCGCGTGGCGGGGATCGCGGGCAGCAGCGAGACGAGCAGGTCGGTCTCGGCGAGCAGGGCGTCCAGGCCGTCCGGCCCCACCACCGGATACCCGGAACGTTCGCCCGCACGCGACGCGACGCCGGTCACCCGTGCGCCGAGCGCGGTCAGCAGCGGGGCCAGCCGCAGGGCGATCGACCCGAAACCCCAGATCGTCACGCGTGCGCCGTCGAGCGTGTACTCGCGGCCGGTGACCGGGTCGGCCTGCGCGAACGCGATCTCCTTGGCCCAGTGGTGCTCCCGCTGCGCCGCGAGGGAGACGTCGATGCGGCGCACCGTCGCAAGGACCAGCGCCAGGGTGTGCTCGGTGACCGTGTCGTCGTGCAGGGACTGGCCGGAGGAGATGACGACGTCGGGCCCGAACCCGGCGCGCAGCGCGACGTCGGGCCCCGCGGAGAGGGTCTGCACCCAGCGCAGCCGGGGGAGCCGGCGGGCGGCGTCGGCGAGGATCTTGGGCGGGCTGGACCAGGTGACCAGCATCTCCGCGTCGGTGTGTTCCTCGGGGACCGGCTCGTTCATCGCGTAGCCGGCGACGGTGTCGATGCCGCCCGGCGCGAAGGAGGCCCCGCCGTCGGGCAGCAGGGACGGGAAGTCGAGGTCGAAGGGCACGTCCGGTACGAGGATCTTCACGCCCGGGACGTTACCGGACGAGCCCCGGACGAGAACGAGGTGTGTCGCGCCCAGGGCTGGCGCGACACACCTCGCGGTCCGCAGTGTGGTTCGGCGTGGGGGGTCAGCCCGTCACGCGGATGAACACCGGGTTGTTCTGCCACATCTCGCCGTACTGCACGGGGGTGCCCTCCTGCTGGGCCTCGACGACCATGCCGCCGCCCGCGTAGAGGGCGACGTGGCCCGGCGTCCACACGATGTCACCCGGCTGCGCCGAGGCGGCGGAGACCTGGTACCCGATGGTCGAGATGGCGCTCGAGCTGTGGGGGATCGAGATGCCGAGCTGGCCGTAGACGTACTGGATGAGCCCCGAGCAGTCGAAGCCGCTGGGGGAGGCTCCGCCCCACACGTAGGGCACACCGACGTACTCGAGTGCGAGGTTGACGGCCTGCTGACCCAGTCCGGACGAGTCGGCCGCGGCGGCTGCCGCTGCCTCGGCGGCGGCCTCGGCCTCCGCGGCGGCTTCGGCGGCCTCGGCCTCGGCCTTCGCCTTCGCCTCGGCCTCCGCCTTGGCACGAGCCTCGGCCTCCGCCTTGGCCTTTGCCTCGGCGATGCCTTCCTCGGTCTCGGCGTACGGCGTCACGGACACGCGCCCGCGCTCGGCGTAGAAGTCGGCGTCCTGGGTGACCTTGACCTTCGTCACCAGGTTCTCGGCGAGGCTGGCGCGGACGGTGGAGTCGACCGTGTTGCTGATGGTGTTGCTGACCGGTGTCGCGTTCGCGAGCGTGGCCTGCGTGTGCGTCTCGGCGGGCGCGGTGTGGGCGGTCTGGGTGAAGACCGACGCCAGCATGCCGGACGTGACGACCGCGATGGCGCCGGTCCGGGCGGCATTCTCCGCGGCGGTCTGGGTCAGTGCGGTGAAGGGGGTGAGCGCGGGGCCGTCGGCGCGGTGCCTGCCCCGGTTGCTGGGACGGTTTGCCTGTTCGTCCGCCCAGTCGTTGGTGCGGTCGGTGAGTACGGTCACCAGTGATCTCCTCGGACGCCTACGAAGTGAGCTGTCGGGTTCGGATGGGAGAGCGATTCACCCGGCCTCATGAGGAGGCTTCACCCCAAGGACACTCGCGTGCCCGCTTACTTGGTTCCCCCGCCCCTGTCACGGTTCTGGCTGCCAAGGTCCGGTGACAGGGTTCGGCGTCCGGGCCTGGACCTCCCCGTTGCTGGAGAGGCGAGATCGACCGTACCTGCCCCTCGCGCAAATGTCACGATTAGGTCACATAGCGACCTGTGATGGAACGTCCTTGGCAATCTGTGCCCCATGCCACTATGGCGACCATGACCGATTCGATGCGCTCCCGGTACGACGTCGTGGTGGTGGGCGGGGGTCACAACGGCCTGACCGCGGCGGCCTACGCGGCCCGTGGCGGCCGGTCCGTCCTCGTCCTCGAACGTGCGGACCACGTGGGCGGCGCCGCCGTCTCGGCCCGCCCCTTCGCCGGGGTGGACGCGCGGCTGTCGCGCTACTCCTACCTCGTCTCGCTCCTGCCTCGCCGGGTGATCGACGAGCTCGGGCTGTCCGTCACGCTGAGGCGCCGCCGCTGGTCCTCGTACACACCGGTGGCCGACGGCGGCCTGCTCGTCGACAGCCAGGACGACGCCGCCACGCGCGCCTCGTTCCGGCGGCTCACCGGTTCGGACGCCGACTTCGAGTCCTGGGGCCGCTTCTACGCCATGACCACCGAGGTGGCCCGCCGGCTCGCGCCGACGCTCACCGAACCCCTGCTCCCGCGGTCGGCGGTCCGGGACCTCGTGGTCGACGGCGTGGGCGAGGAGGCCTGGCGGGCGCTCTTCGAGGAGCCCCTCGGAGAGGTGCTGCGCCGCACCTTCACCGATGACGTGGTCCGTGGCGTCGCGGCCACCGACGGCCTGATCGGTACGTTCGCCGACGTCGACGAGCCGTCCCTGCGGCAGAACCGCTGCTTTCTCTACCACGTCATCGGCAACGGGACCGGCGACTGGGACGTGCCGGTGGGTGGCATGGGCGCCGTCTCGGGCGCCCTGCGCGACGCCGCCGTAGCGGCCGGCGCGACGATAGTCACCTCGGCGACGGTCACCGCCGTCGATCCAGGAGCACCCGGCGCACCCGGCGCGGAGGTCGTCTGGACCGACGCAGAGGGACGCACCCGGGGTGTCACGGCCGGCCATGTGCTCGCGGCGTGCGCCCCGGCGGAGCTCGACCGGCTGCTGGGCGGCGGCCCCTCGACGTCGGCCGACCGTCCCGAGGGCGCCCAGCTCAAGGTCAACATGCTGCTCACCCGCCTGCCCAGGCTGCGCGACGACGTCGACCCCGTCGCGGCGTTCAGCGGGACCCTGCACGTCAACGAGTCCCTGACCCAGCTCCAGGCAGCGCACGCGCAGGCCGCCGCCGGGCGCATCCCCGACCTGCCGCCCAGCGAGATCTACTGCCACACGCTCACCGACCGGACGATCCTCGGGCCGGAGCTCGCCGCGACGGACGCGCAGACCATCACGCTGTTCGGGCTGCACATGCCGGCACGGCTCTTCCGCGCCGAACCCGACGCCGCCCGTGACCAGGCACTCCGGGCCACGCTCGCCTCCCTCGACTCCGTGCTGGCCGAGCCGATCGAGGACGTGCTCGCCCGCGACGCCGACGGCGCCCCCTGCCTCGAGGTGCGCACCCCCGTCGACCTGGAGCGTGACATCGGGCTGCCGGGCGGGCACATCTTCCACCGCGACCTCAGCTGGCCGTTCGCCGAGCCGGACGCCGGCGACGAGTCCGGCCGCTGGGGCGTCGCGACGGAGCACCCCCGGGTTCTCCTGGCAGCCGCCGGAGCCCGCCGCGGCGGCGGCGTGAGCGGTATCCCGGGCCGAGCGGCGGCCATGGCGGTCCTCGGGAGCGACGTCGGCTGACGGGTCTCCGGCGCTGGCCCGCGACCTAGGCTGACGGGTCTCCGGTGCTGGCCCGCCACCTAGGATGTGGCCGTGCATATCCGACACGCCCTCCCCGTCGACGCCCCGGCGATCGCCCCGCTCCTCGGCCAGCTCGGTTACCCCAGCACCGCGGAGGACGTCGCCGCCAGGTTCGCCCGTGTCGCGGGCAGCGAGAACGACGTGGCCTGGCTGGCGGTCGACCAGGACGAGGCCGATGCGGAGGCAGCGGTCGGGTTCGCCTCGGGTCACGTCCGCTGGGCCTACGAGCTCGATGCGCCGGTGGCCCAGCTCACCGCCCTCGTCGTCGCCGAGTCGAACCGTGGCACCGGGGCAGGGCGCGCTCTCGTCGCGGCCTTCGAGGAATGGGCGAGGGCCGCGGGCGCCGTCCGGGCCACCGTCTCGTCGTCCTTTCGCCGCACGGGCGCGCACGCCTTCTACGAGCGCCTGGGCTACGAGCAGCTCTCGAAGAAGTTCGACAAGCGCCTCTGACGCTTTCCCGGGTGACCATGCGGTTGCTGCCAGGAAGGGCCCAGGTTTGGCAGTAACCGCATGGTCGATTGACGGCCGGGTGACCACGCGGTTGCTGCCAGGAAGGGCCCAGGTCTGGCAGTAACCGCATGGTCGATTGACGGCCGGGTGACCAGGCAGTTGCTGCCAGGAAGGGCCACGGTCTGGCACTAACCGCCTGGTCAACCTTCCCGGCCCGCTGACCAGGCGTAGGCGCTGCTGGTCGCGAGGAGGAGCTCGTGGCTGCCTCGGGCCACGACGGTCGCGGGGATCGCGCCCGCGACCGCGCCGAGCGTGCCGTTACCCAGCAGCAGGACCTCGTCGGCGGCCGCGAGCGGCGTCAGCCGGTGGGTCGCCAGCAGCACCGCCCGCCCCGTCTCCCGCGCGTGCTCGGCAAGGGTGCGGACCAGGGCGTCCGCGGTCTCGCCGTCGAGGTGCTCGGCGGGCTCGTCCACGAGCAGCACCCGGGCGGGGGCGAGGAGCGCACGAGCGACCAGGAGCCGACGGCGCTCCCCGCCCGATACCGCCGCCGCGTCCGTGCCGACCAGCGTGTCCAGCCCGTCGGGCAGCGCGGCGAGCCAGCCACCCAGCCCCACGGCGGCGAGTGCGGCCCGGGCCTCGGCCTCCGTCACGTCGCCGCGCGCGACCCGCAGGTTCTCCAGCACGCTGGTGTCGAAGACATGCCCGTCCTCGGCGACGAACAGCGCGTCGCCGCGTTCGGTCGGTAGTTCGTCAGGAGATCGGTAGCTCGGAATGCCGACCTCCTGACGTTCTGCCGACCTCTCGGCCCGGCCGGCCAGCGGCGGGATCAGGCCGGCCGCCGTCATCAGCAGGGTCGTCTTCCCGACGCCGGACGGACCGGCCAGCGCCACGACCGAACCCGGGCGCAGCGTGAGGGACACCCCATCGACGACGGCCCGCGGCCGGCCGTCGCCGTCGGGCCAGCCGGCGGTCACGCCGTCGAGCACGAGCAACGCGCGCCCGTACCCGTCGGCCGGATCGGCCGCCCCGGACGTGTCAGACCCTGAGGTCACCCGAGTGGCCTGTGCGTCTGACAACCGGTCGGACGGCGGTGACGGTACGCCCTGGAGATCCGCCGGAACCAGCTCCAGCAGCCGCCGTGCGGCCGCCCGCGACCGGTGCAGCTGGACCGCGGCAGCCGGGAGCCCGGCCGTCGCCTCGAACACCGCGAGCGGCGTCAGCACGACCACCGCCAGCGCCTCGACGGACAGCGAACCCGACAGCGTCGCCGGTATCCCCAGCGCGATCGACGCGAGCACCGCGAGACCCTGCGCCAGCGCCCCCAGGGCCGCGGCCAGCCCGGACGTGCGGGCGCCGTCGTCCGCGACGGCGGACAGGCGGGCATCGGCGGCATCCAGGTCGGCCAGACGCGCGTCGAACCGCCCCGAGACGCGCAGCGGCGCCGACTCCTCGAGGACCTCCAGGGACAACGCGGTCACCTCGCCCCGGGCGGCGGCACCCCGCGCCTCCGTCCGGGCAGCGGCCCGGGCCGCGAGCCACGGCGTCACCACCCCGGCCAGCAGCAGGCACAACGCCAGCGTCACGCCCGCCGCCGGCAGCAGCACCCCCAGCAGGATCACCGAGCCGAGCGACGTCACCACGGCGACACCCGCCGGCACCATCGAGCGGACCACCACGTCGCCGACGTCGTCCACGTCCTGTCCGATCCGCGCCAGGAGCTCGCCCCGCCGGACCGTGACCGGACGGTCGTCGGCGGCGAGCCTGTCGTACAGGTTCGCGCGGAGCGCCGCCATGCCGCGCAGCGCGACGTCGTGGGACGCGAGGCGCTCGCAGTAGCGCAGGACGCCGCGCCCGATCCCGAACGCCCGCACCGAGACGACCGCCACCGAGAGGGTGAGCACCGGGGGCATCTGCGCGGCCCTGGCGACGAGCCAGGCGGCGACAGCCGCGAGCCCGATCGCGCAGGCGAGAGCCAGGACGCCGAGGCCGATCGCTGCCGCGACCTTGACCGGCCGCACCTCCAGCAGCGACAGCACGCGGCGCAGCGGATCGGCGGCGCCACTGGTCAGGCGCCGTGTCGGAGGGGTCGGAGTGGTCGGGGCAGGCGTGGTCCGTGCCGGAGCGCCAGGCGTCTGCATGTTCATCGTGCCTCCGAATCCCGGTCCGGGTCTGCCGCCGAGCGGACGTCGATCACCTGGTCGGCGAGCCCGAGCAGCGAGGTCCGGTGCGCGACGACGAGCACGGTCCGCCCCGCGTCGCGCCACGCACGTACGGTCTCGAGCACCGCCTGCTCGCCGCGCGCGTCGAGGTGCGCGGTCGGTTCGTCGAGGATCACCAGCGGCTTGGTCGCGGCGTCGTCGAGCAGGGCGGACGTGAGCGCCACGCGCTGACGCTGGCCCACCGACAGGCCCGCGCCGCCGAGCCCGACCCGCGTGTCCCAGCCGTCCGGGAGCGAGTCGACGACGGCGTCGAGCCCGGTCAGCCGCGCCGCCTCGGCGAGTGCCGCGTCACTCGCTGCCGGCTTGCCGTCCAGCACCACCTCGCGCAACCGTCCGGGTGGCAGCGAGGGCCGCTGCGGAACCCAGGTCAGCGCCCCCCACCAGCTCTCCAGCCCGCCCGCCGAAAGATCGTCAAGGCCGCGGAAAGCACCCGTTGGGTCGACGAGTCCCACCCGACCGTCGTCCGGCGTCAGCAACCCGAGCGCCACCAGCACGGCGGTCGACTTGCCCACCCCGCTCGGCCCCCGCAGCGCGACGACCCGCCCGCCCCCGCCAGCGCCTGACCCGAGCGCCACCCGCGCCGACAGCCGGGACGGCGCGACGACCCCGCGCCCGGCAGCCCGCACCGACACTCCGTCCAGCACGAGCTCCCACCCGCCCAGCCCCGCCGTCAAGCCGTAGCGGAGGGAGCGAGGAACGAGCGAGCGTGAGCGAGGCGGCGCGGGGACGTCCTCACCCGCCGACCGGACGGAACCAGAAGAAAACCGGACGGAACCAGGAGAAAGAAGAGCGAACGCCCGAGAAGCCGCCGCTACCCCGTCGACCGAAGCATGGAACTCCGCCCCGACGCGCCGCAGCGGCAGATACACCTCGGGCGCTAGCACGAGCACGGCGAGCGCAGGCTGCAGCTCCATGGCGCCCTCGACGAGCCGCAGCCCCACGCCGACGGCGACGATCGCCACCGACAGGGTCGTGAGCAGCTCCAGCACCATCGAGGAGAGGAACGCGATCCGGAGCGTGCCCATGGTCGCTCTGCGGGACGCGTCACCGAGCGCCCGCACCCGCTCGCCCGGCCCGATGGACCGTCCGAAGGCGCGGAGCGTCGGCAGACCGGCGACGAGGTCGAGCACCTGGGCGCCGAGCCGTTCGACGGTCGCGAGCCGCCGCTCCGACGCCCCAGCGGTCAGCCGCCCGACGAGCACCATGAACACGGGCACGAGCGGCAGCGTCACGATGAGGATCACCGCCGACACCCAGTCCAGGCCCAGCACCACGGCCACGAGGGCCGGCGTGAGCAGCGCCGTCAGCACGAGCTGCGGCACGTACCGCACGAGGTACGGCTCGAGCGCGTCGAGCCCGCGGGTCGCCAGGGTCGCGACCTCCGCCTCCGGGCTCGCGCCGTTCCCGCTGCCCGACGCCGGAGCGCCGGCCCCGCCGTCCGCAGCCCCGCCGCCCGCCGTCCCGCCGCCCGCCGTCCCGCCGACCAAAGTCCCGGCCGCCCGCGGGCCGCGCCGAGCCCAGGCCTCGACCAGCGCGTGCCGCAGCTCGGCGATGGTCCGGGCGGCGGCACGCAGCGCGTACCGCTCCTGCGCCCACGCGACGGCCGCCCGCCCGGCTACCACGAGCGCCAGCCCGGCGAAGGACCAGGTGAGCACCGGCCGGGGCATGGCGTCCCCACGGATCACCGGTGCCAGCAGGTCCGCGACGAGCAGGGCCTGCGCGACGATCAGCCCGGCCGCCGCCACGCCGAGCCCGACCGTGAGCACCACGTACCAGCGGGCCGCACGGACCTGCCGCAGCAGCCGGGGGTCGATCGGTCTCATGCGGCCCTGCTCCATCTGTTCGGCACGCTGCAGGTGTTCAGAACGCCAAAGGTCTTCAGAACGCCGAGTCCTTGATCTTCTTCCAGGTCAGGCCGGCCGGTGCGGGGATGTGGTCCACGGTCAGCCGACGCCTGAACACCCAGTACGTCCATCCCTGGTAGAGGAGCACGAGCGGCGTCAGCACCACGGCCACCCACGTCAGGATGGTCAGCGTGTAGGGGGTGGACGCCGCCTCGGCGATGCCGAGCGCGCTGCCGCCGTCCAGGCCCGGCACCACGTCGGGGAACATGGACCCGAAGATCAGGACGACGGCCGCGATGATCGTCACGGCGGAGAGCCCGAACGCGTAGCCCTCACGTCCCGCGTGGTTGGTCCGCAGGACACCGACCAGGGCCAGGCCGCCCGCGATCACCACCGCCCACGTCCAGGCGGGCGCGAAAGCGGTCTGCGTCCAGCCGGCCCACACCCCGGCGACGGCCAGGGCGACGACCGCGAGCACCCCGGCGAACCGGCGGGCCCGCGCCCGGATCGCGCCGTCGGTCTTGAGCGCCACGAACACCGTGCCGTGCAGCAGGAACAGCACGAGCGTCGTGAGACCGCCGAGCAGCGCGAACGGGTTGAACAGGGCAGCCGGCCCACCGACGTACTGGTGCGCGTCGTCGAGCTGGAGGCCGCGGACCAGGTTCGCGAACAGCACGCCCCACAGGATCGCCGGGGTCCAGGAACCCACCTGGATCGCGATGTCGCAGCGGCGCGCCCAGACGGGGTCGGAGATCTTGCCGCGGTACTCGAAGGCGACACCGCGCACGATGAGCGCCACGAGGATCGCGAGCGTGGGCAGGTAGAAGCCCGAGAACAGGGTGGCGTACCACTCGGGGAACGCCGCGAAGGTGGCGCCCACCGCGGTGATCAGCCATACCTCGTTGCCGTCCCACACCGGGCCGATGCTGTTCACCAGCACCCGTCGCTCCTTCTCCCGGTGCGCGGCGTCGCCGCGGGGCAGCAGCGACATCAGCATGCCGACGCCGAAGTCGAAGCCCTCGAGCACGAAGTACCCGGTCCACAGAATCGCGATGATGACGAACCACACGATGGCGAGGTCCACGGTCACGTCCTTATCTCTCTGGCAATCTCTCGGGCAGACGGATCAGTAGGCGAAGGAGAGCGGACGGTCGGTCTCGTCGCCCGCGGCCTCCGGCGACTCGTCGCGCACCGTGGAGGGCACTCCCTCGATCGCGTACCGGCGGATGAGGCGGTACCAGACCACGCCCAGCACGGCGTAGAGCACCGTGAACACGACCATCGACGTGATGATCATGCCGGGGCTGACCACCGTGGAGACGCCCTGCATCGTGAGCAGCCGGATCTGGTCGATCCCCGTGGGGTTGGGGGCGACGACCCAGGGCTGGCGCCCCACCTCCGTGAAGATCCAGCCGAACGACGAGGCGAGGAACGGCGTCGGGATCGCCGCGATGGCGATGCGCGCGAACCAGGGGTTGTCGCTGACGCGGCCGCCACGCGTGAACCACAGGGCGGCGAGCGCGAGCAGCGCGGATCCGGCGGCGAACCCGATCATGAGCCGGAAGCTCCAGTAGGTGGCGGCGAGGTTGGGCGTGTAGGAGATGGGGTTCCCGGCCTCGTCCGTCGCGCCGTACCGCTCGGCGTACTGCGCCTGCACGTCCTCGACGCCGGGCAGGTAGCTGCCCTCGCCCGAGAACTTGCCGGTTCCGAGATAGCTCGACAGGCCAGGCACCTCGAGGATGTGCCGCACACCCTCGCACGAGTTCGACAGGTCGCCGATGGTGAGGATCGAGAAGCTCGCCGCCTCCTCGCCCTCGCACAGCGCCTCGGCCGACGCCATCTTGCCCGGCTGCTGCTCGAACATCAGCTTGCCCTGGGCGTCGCCCGTCAGGGCGACGCCGGCTCCCGCTGCCAGCATGACGACCGTGCCGAGGATCACCGCGGGCCGGTAGACGTTCCGGGCGAGCTCGATCGACTCGGGCCGCTTGGTCCGGGCCAGCCGCACCATCCACCAGGCGGCGATCCCGGCCACGAACGTCCCGGCCGTCAGGAAGGCGGCGGACACCGCGTGGGGGAAGGCCGCCCAGAGCGTGTTGTTGCCGAGGATCGCCCAGATCGACTCCATCTCGGCGCGACCGGTCTCGGGGTTGTAGCGCGCGCCCACGGGGTGCTGCATCCACGAGTTGGCGGCCAGGATGAAGAAGGCGGACAGGTTCACCGCGACGGCGACCGCCCAGATGCAGGCGAGGTGCACGCGCTTGTTCAGCCGGTCCCAGCCGAAGATCCACAGACCGAGGAACGTTGACTCGATGAAGAACGCGGCAAGGGCCTCCATGGCGAGCGGAGCCCCGAAGACGTCGCCGACGAACCGGGAGTACTCGCTCCAGTTCATCCCGAACTGGAACTCCTGCACGATGCCGGTGACGACCCCGAGCGCGAAGTTGATCAGGAAGAGCTTGCCGAAGAACTTCGTCAGCCGCAGCCAGCGCTCGTTCCCCGTGCGTACCCAGGCCGTCTGCATCACGGCCACCAGGGGTGCGAGGCCGATCGTGAGCGGCACGAAGATGAAGTGATAGACGGTGGTGATGCCGAACTGCCAGCGTGCCAGGTCGAGAGCTTCCACTCCGGGCTCCTGTGGTGTCTCCGTACGGCTCTGTCCCTCGGACGCTGGCCTGATGTGGCAGGTCGGGGCGCTGCGGGGGCGGATCCGTGGCTTGTGAATGTCTTCACAAGCCACTGTACACGCACTTGGACCACCGCAGGGCGAGGGCGATCTCTTGTGCGATACTTGACGAACCCGCGTAGGCCCACATCCCTGCGCGGCCTGCAGAGTCCAACACTGCCCGCGATCCGCACGCGGTGCCGCTGTCACGTCAGAACGTGGCCGCAGGCGTCCGCGAAGATCGCAGGAACAGGGCCGCAGACCGAGACTTCAGCCCGGGTGTGTCGCTTCGCCGCGATGCACAGCCGGACGACCGACCGCCTGGCGGCCCGCGTGGTGTGGGGCGGACGCCGGCTACAGGAGCACCTCACGTGACGCCTTCCAGCACCACCGGTTCGACCATCGGGTCACAGGATGATCACGACGCACCTGAGGCGAACGCCCAGGTCACCACTGGTGGGGAGGCTCCGGCAGGCACGACGCCGGCCAAGCGCCCGCGTCGCCGCGTCACCAGGTCCGTCGTCTCGACGGCGAACGTCGAGCCCATCGTCGTCGGTTCGTCCGCCCCGGCGGAGTCCCCTGCCGGGGCCCAGCCGGTGACCACCGGCGGCACCGCCGTCGTGGCGACCGCCGCGACCGCCGAGCCCGCCACCAAGCGCCCGCGCCGCCGCGCCACGCGGGGCGTCTCTTCCCCCACGGCGCCCGCTCCTGCCGTGGCGGAGCCGACGGCGGCCGAGCCGGTCGCCGAGGCCGTTGCCGAGCCCGCCGCGGTGAACGAGCCGGTCCCGACTGAGACGGATATCACTGTCGAGCCCGCGCCGGCCGCCGAGCCCGAGACGGTCGAGCCGGAGCCCGCCGTCGAGGAGCCTGCCGAGGCGCCCGCCGAGGAGGCGGCACCGGTCGACATCGTGCTGCCCGAGCCCACAGCGGCGCCCGTCGATGCCCCGGTGCGCGGGGTCGCGAGCCTCGACGACATCATCCTGCCCGGCAGCCCGACGGCGGAGACCGAGAAGTCGGCTCCGAAGCGTCGTACCCGGAAGAAGGCCGAGCCCGTGGCGGAGGTTCCGGCCGAGCCGGCCGCCGAGGCCGCCCCCAAGCGCACCCGGTCGCGGCGCAAGCCCGACACCGCCGAGTCCGCCGCCGCGGAGCCGCCGGCAACGGAGCCCGTCGCGGAGGCCCCCGTGGCTCCCGCCGCCGAGGCGCCGGCCGAGGAGATCCCGGCCGCCGAGGTGGCGCCGGAGGTTCCGACGTCCGGGGTGGCGTCCGAGGCACAGCCCGCAGAGGCGCCGAGGACCCGCGGCCGCCGCGCCAGCCGCCGTCCGGCAGCGGAGCCCGCCGTGGCCCCCGTGGCCGAGACGCCCGCCCCCGAGGCACCCGCGCAGCCCTCGGCCTCGCCCGCCGCGACGACGTCGGGCACGCGCGTCCCGCGGCTCGCCACCACGGCGCTGCTCTTCCAGGCGCCCGACGAGTCCGCCGCCCGCCGCACGCGGCGCGCGCAGGCACCCGCCGGGCCGCCGCGTCCGCAGGACCTGACGCCCACGTTCGCCCGCCCGATCGCTCGCCCTGTCGAGCCGGCCGTCGAGGCGCCCGCGCGTGCGGCAGAGCCCGCCGAGTCCCGGTCCGAGCCGGTGACCGAGGCCAGGGCGGCTGCCGAGGCCCCGGCCGAGCCGAGGGCGCGCCGGTCCGGTTCGCGCCGGGCGGTGCGTCGTACGGGCGGGCCCGGCATCGAGCCGGCCGCGCGTCCGGAGACGCAGGACGCGGCCCCGAGCACGCAGACCGACGCCGTCGAGCCCGCCGCGGACGCGTCCGAGGCGGCTTCCGTCCGTGAGCCGGGCGCTGCCGTGCCCTACTTCGTCGCGGCCGAGCTGAGCGAGGACGACGCCGCCGCGGTGGACGAGGTCGGCGCGATCGAGGAGGAGCTGGCCGCCGAGGGTGTCGAGCTCGAGGAGCTCGCCCCGGCTGACTTCGAGGAGTACGACGACGAGGAGGTGCGCCCGTCGCGCCGCCGTCGGCGTCGGGGTGGACGCGGCCGCCGTGGTGGCCGCGCGAACCGTCTGGACGACGAGGACGACTCGGCGGACGAGGAGCAGGACGACGACTCCGACGAGGACGCACAGGCGTCCGACGAGGACGAGGACGCGCAGGCCTCCGACGAGGACGCGGTCGACGGTGAGGGTGACGGCGAGGGCGGCAGCCGTCGTCGTCGCCGGCGCCGCCGGGGTACGCGGGGCGAGCGCGCCGAGGCGGCCGCCGTCCGCTCGACGCGCGCCGACGAGGTGACCGCGCTCAAGGGGTCCACACGTCTCGAGGCGAAGCGGCAGCGCCGCCGCGAGGGCCGGGACCACGGTCGTCGTCGCCAGATCATCACCGAGGCCGAGTTCCTGGCCCGCCGCGAGTCGGTGCAGCGGTCGATGATCGTGCGCGAGAAGGACGGCCGCACGCAGATCGCGGTGCTGGAGGACGGCGTGCTCGTCGAGCACTACGTCTCGCAGCAGTCGCAGGCCTCGATGGCCGGCAACGTCTACCTCGGCCGCGTCCAGAACGTGCTGCCCTCCATGGAGGCCGCGTTCGTCGACGTCGGCAAGGGTCGTAACGCCGTGCTGTACGCGGGTGAGGTCAACTGGGACGCCGCGGGCCTCGAGGGGCAGCCGCGCCGGATCGAGCAGGCGCTGAAGTCGGGCGACTCGGTGCTGGTGCAGGTCACCAAGGACCCGATCGGCCACAAGGGTGCCCGGCTCACGAGCCAGGTCACGCTCGCGGGCCGGTACCTGGTGTTCGTGCCGGGCGGCGGCATGACCGGGATCAGCCGCAAGCTGCCCGACACGGAGCGCTCGCGCCTCAAGAAGATCCTCCGCGAGGTCGTGCCCGAGGGCGCTGGCGTCATCGTGCGCACCGCCGCCGAGGGGGCGAGCGAGGAGGAGCT
This sequence comes from Promicromonospora sp. NPDC060271, assembly GCF_042726755.1. NCBI lineage: Bacteria > Bacillati > Actinomycetota > Actinomycetes > Micrococcales > Promicromonosporaceae > Promicromonospora > Promicromonospora sp. NPDC060271. The sequence goes on from NZ_JBHXBG010000097.1 coordinate 15,941, forward strand.
GCGCGCCGACGTCGAGCGGCTGCAGGGCCAGTGGGACGCCATCCAGGAGAAGTCGAAGAAGGCCAACGCCCCGGCTCTGCTCCAGGGCGAGCCGGACATGGCCATCCGCGTGGTCCGCGACATCTTCAACGACGACTTCTCGTCGCTGGTGGTGCAGGGCGAGGGCGCGTGGGACGAGATCGCGCACTACGTCGAGGAGCTCGCACCGGACCTGCGCGAGCGCGTGTCCAAGTGGGTCGAGAACACCGACGTCTTCCACGTGCACCGGGTGGACGAGCAGCTCGCCAAGGGCATGGACCGCAAGGTCTGGCTGCCCTCGGGCGGCTCGCTGGTCATCGACCGCACCGAGGCCATGACCGTCGTCGACGTCAACACCGGCAAGTTCACCGGTGCGGGCGGCACGCTCGAGGAGACCGTGACGCGGAACAACCTCGAGGCGGCCGAGGAGATCGTGCGGCAGCTGCGCCTGCGCGACATCGGCGGCATCATCGTCATCGACTTCATCGACATGGTGCTCGAGTCCAACCGGGACCTGGTGCTGCGCCGTCTGGTCGAGTGCCTCGGCCGGGACCGCACCAAGCACCAGGTGGCCGAGGTGACCTCGCTCGGTCTGGTCCAGATGACGCGCAAGCGCGTGGGCCAGGGCCTCGTCGAGGCGTTCTCCGAGACCTGCGAGCACTGCAAGGGCCGCGGGTTCATCGTGCACGAGGAGCCCATCGAGAAGTCGGGCAACGGCATGGGTCCTGGCGCCGCGCCCGCGACGTCCGACGAGGGCCCGCGCTCACCGCGTGCGCGCCGCAAGCGCGGCAAGGAGGGCAAGGTGGCTTCCGTGCCGGAGACCACGCCTGTCGCGAGCCTGCCCGAGGAGCGGTCCGAGGCGCGCGAGGCCGTCAAGGCCACGCTCGCCACCATCGCCGCCGCGGCGCAGCATGCGCACGAGACGAAGGAACCCTCGGACGACGGTCCCGCGACACTGGACGAGATCCAGCTGCCGAGCGCCGGTGCGTCCGGCACGGCGTCCGCGAGCTCCGGCTCGCCGGCTTCTCCTGGCTCAACCGAGCCTGATTCGCCCGACTCCGCCTCGCCCGAGCCCGCCTCGCCCGAGCCCGCCTCGCCCGAGCCTGACTCACCCGACTCGGGGAACTGGCCGGCGGACGCCGCGCTGCCGTCGAGCGATGCGCCGGAGGGGGGCTCCGACACTGGGCAGTCGGAACCGCCCAAAGGAGCTGGCGACTAGGTCGCCTGAGCCGCAGAAGAAGGGGTTCTGGTCGAGGCTGTTCGGCCTCTGACCTGAACCGGACGAGGGTCGCCACCGTGAGGTGGCGGCCCTCGTCTTTTGTGTGCCCGGACATCTCCCGAGCGGATCTCCCTTGCGGGACCGTCCTGTTCTGTGGTTCATTAGTCGAGTAATGAACCACAGAGGCAGCGAACCACACGAGACTCGGAGACCCACGATGACCACGACCGCCGTACGGCCGACCGCTACTCGACTGGGGTACGTCGACAACCTGCGGGTGCTGCTGACCGTGCTGGTCCTGGCGCACCACAGCGCGCTGACCTACGGCGCGCTCCCGATCTGGTACTGGACAGAGCCGAGCGACAGCCCGTCCGGCATCGCGCTGATGGTGCTGGTGATCGTGAACCAGTTCTATTTCATGGGCTTCTTCTTCCTGCTCTCCGGCCTGTTCGCTCCGGGCTCCGTCGACCGCAAGGGGCCCGGCGCGTTCGCCAGGGACAGGTTGCTCCGGCTCGGCGTCCCGCTGGTGGCGTTCTGGCTGGTGGCCCGGCCGCTGCTGTCCCTGCAGAGCTGGCCGGAGCACCGTGCGGAGGGGGAGTCGTTCCTGCGGTTCTGGTTCACCGTCGGTGACGTCGGCCCGCTGTGGTTCGCGGAGGTGCTCCTGGTGATGTCGCTCGTGTACGCCGCCTACCGCGCGCTTCGCGCCCGCTCGGCGGCCCGGTCCGGCATCGTGGCCGCCGGGTCGCCGGCGACGGTCGACGCCGAGCCTCGTCCGGTCCGCTTCCGTGCGATCGCCGGGCTCGTCGGGGTCCTGACCGCTGCCACGTTCCTCTGGCGCCTCGCGGTCCCGAACGGAACCTACTGGGAGCTCGCGGGCCTGCCTTCCCCGGCGTACCTGCCGCAGTACGTGATCCTCTTCGTGGTCGGCCTGCTCGCGGTGCGCCGCGGATGGCTCACCGCCCTCACCGTGCGGCAGGGGCGCGTTGCGCTGGTCGTTGCGCTCGTCAGCCTGGGGCCGGCGCTCGGTGGCGCCGCCCTCGCGGCGGCGCCCGGTGCCGGGCCGCTCGCGCAGCTCGGTTCGGGTCTCGCGGAGAACGTCTTCGCGATCAGCACGATAGTGGCGCTCCTGGTCCTGTTCCGGGAGCGGTTCTCGGGTCAGCCCGCGTGGGCCCGCTGGGCGGCGCAGAACTCGTTCGCCGTGTACGTCATCCATCCGCTCGTGCTGGTCGGCGTCGCGATGCTCTTCGCACCGCTCGTCGCCCCTGCCGGCGTGAAGTTCCTCATCCTGCTCGGCCTCTCGGTCCCGCTGTGCTGGGGCTTCGCCCACCTGCTGCGGATGGTCCCTGGCGTCTCGCGGGTGCTGTAGGCGGGTTAGCGGCCGGCCAGGGGGCACGGGGGTCGCCGACTTCGGTCCCTCGCACCGGCCCCATCCCTGACTTCGGTCGCTTGCTGTGAGATCGGTCAATCAACCGACCGATCTCATGGCAAGCGACCGAAGTCATCATGCCTACGACTCGGTGGTCATGGGTGTGCTCCGCAGCGAGTGGCAGGAGCCCCCGGAGCCTCAGCCGGCCGCCGACAGCCGCTCGTAGAACTCGGCGATCGTCCGGGAGAAGAGCTCCGGCTCCTGCTGGTTCCACGGGTGGCCGACCCGCGGGACGATCCGCAGCTCGGCGTTCGGGATCGTCGCGGCGAGCTCCCGCGCCGGCGCGAGGTTGGCGAGATCGCGGCTGCCGCACAGGACGAGCGTCGGCGCCTGGATGCTCGCCAGCCCCTCGCGGAAGTTCATGTCCGCGACCACCTGGAGGGCCCCGAGCCACTGCGCCTTGGTCAGGGCCATGCGCTGGGCGGCACGCTCCGGCAGCATCCGGACGATCGTCCGCTGGATCGCCATGAGCGCGGGAGGCACGCGGACCTGGCTGCCCGAGAGCACGAGCGAGGCGACCCGCTCGGGGAAGTCGAGCACGAGCTGCGTCGCCGTCATCGCGCCGAGCGACAGGCCGCAGACATGCGCGCGGTCGATCCCGTGCTCGTCGAGCAGGTCCCGCAGCGCGCGTGCCGCCCCCGCGAACGTGAAGGCGCCGGGTGTCGCGGCACGGTCAAGCCCGGGGATGTCCGGGGCCAGGCCCGTGAACCCGGCGGGCAGGGCGCGCAGCTGCGCCTCCCACGGATCGATGCCGGCACCCAGTCCCGGCAGGAACAGCACGGTCTCGACATCGGTCGCCATGCTCGTCAACCTAGTCGAATGGTTGACTGGCGACCATGGAAGACGGCCTGGGCGCTGGACGCCTCGAAGTGATCGCCGGCCCCATGTTCGCGGGCAAGTCCGAGGAGCTGCTGCGCCGGGTCCGGCGTGCCCGGATCGCCCGGCGCGGGGTGCTGGTGGTCAGTCACTCGCTCGACGCCCGCAGGGGCCTGGGCAGGGTGACCTCGCACTCGGGTCAGGGCGTGCCCTCGCACACGGTGTCGGACGCCGCGGAGATCCTCGCCCTGCTCGATGCCGGCGGCGCGGGCGAGACCGGGACCGGGACCGAGCTCGTCGCCGTCGACGAGGCGCAGTTCTTCGGCGCGGGCCTCGTGCCCGTGGCCACCGAGCTCGCCCGCCGCGGGCTCGTGGTCGTGGTCGCGGGGCTGTCCGTCACGTTCGACGGGCAGCCGTTCTCGCCCCTGCCCGAGCTGATGGCGCTCGCCGAGTCGGTGGAGAAGCTCACCGCCGTCTGCTCGGTGTGCGGCGCGGACGCCGCCTTCCATGTCCGGTTGCCGGGTGCACCGCCGGTGCCCGCCGCTGCCTCCGCGGGCGACGCGCTGGTACCGGTCGCCGCGCACGTCGGCGGCTCGGAGTCGTACGAGGCACGCTGCCGTCGGCACGCGGACGTCGTCGGGCGGAAGCAGGCAGTTTCACCTCGAGCCGGACGCGAGACCTGATCTGCACGGATTGTCGCTCACGTCTCCGGATCCTCGATGAGCGGCACGAACCGGTACCCGCCGTGGTCCGTCGCGCGGGTGCGCCCGTCGGGCAGCCGCTCGATGAGCAGCAGCGTCGTCCGGATGGGGATGACCATGCGGCCGCCGTACCCGACCTGGTCCACCAGCGCCCGCGGCAGCGCGGGCGCCGAGGCCGACACGAGGATCCGGTCCCAGCCGCCCGGCCGGGGATGTCCGAGCACGCCGGGCGTGGCCTGCTCGATGCTCGCCCAGCTCATCCCGGTGCGTCCGACGTTGGCGGCGCCCCACTCGGCGAGCCTGCTGTCGCGCTCCACGCCGAGCACCGAGCCCTGGGGGCCGACGAGGTAGGCCAGCAGCGCGGTGGTCCAGCCGGAGCCCGAGCCGACGTCGAGCACCCGCGCCCCGAGCGGCACGCGCAGCAGGCGGAGCATGGCGGCGACCGTCGCGGGCTGCGAGGAGGTCTGCCCGCGTCCGATGGGCAGCGGCCGGTCCTCGTGCGCGAGCGGCCGCTGGGAGCGCGGCAGGAACTCCCGGCGGGGGACGGCGCGCATGGCGCGTTCGATGTCGTCGTGCACTGCTACTGGTTCCAAGGCCATCTGGATCACCCGATCCCAGGGTAGGCACAGGCCGATCGAGGCCGCCAGGCGCCGGCCCGGGCGGTCCGGTGGCCGGATGTCGACAGGAGTCCGTGACCGAGGGTGGGCAAGACCACGCCGTCGCCGGTTTGAACCCGCCCGGGGCGTCGCGTAACCTAGTGCTTCGGTGTGCTGTCTGCGCACCCGTCCTGCGTGCCCATGGCGCACCGCACTCGACCGCCGCGGCGGAGCGAGTCACAGCAAAGCCGGTGGATCCCGTCGTGCGCGCACGCCAAGACTAGAGAGATGAGTTGAACGTGGTTTACGCGATCGTCAAGGCTGGTGGCCGTCAGGAGAAGGTGTCCGTCGGGAGCATCGTCGTCATGGACCGTGTCCAGGCGACCCCCGGTGAGACCCTCGAGCTCCCGGCCCTCCTGCTCGTGGACGGGGAGAAGGTGACCACCGACGCGAAGAAGCTGGCGAAGGTCAAGGTCACCGCTGAGGTCGTGCGGGACGAGAAGGGTCCCAAGATCACGATCCTCAAGTACAAGAACAAGACCGGTTACCGGAAGCGTCAGGGCCACCGCCAGTCGCTGACCCGTCTCAAGGTCACCGGCATCAAGTGACTTCCGCTGCGGGCCTGCTCCGACGAGCGAGCCCGCGCGAGCCAGATACTTCTTCTTCCTCCTTCGTCCCGAAAGACAGGTCAGTCAGATGGCACACAAGAAGGGCGCGAGCTCCTCGCGCAACGGTCGTGACTCCAACGCCCAGCGCCTCGGCGTGAAGCGCTTCGGTGGCCAGGTCGTCAAGGCCGGCGAGATCATCGTCCGCCAGCGCGGCACCCACTTCCACCCCGGCGTGAACGTCGGCCGCGGCAAGGACGACACCCTGTTCGCCCTCGACGCCGGCGCCGTGCAGTTCGGCACCCGTCGTGGCCGCAAGGTCATCGACATCGTCGCCGCCGAGGTCTGAGCCTCGGCTTCCGCGTGAGGGGGCGCACCGGTGACGG
>NZ_JBHXBG010000098.1:0-21295 GCF_042726755.1 Promicromonospora sp. NPDC060271
CTTTGCATCCTGGGGTGTCGTGGACACCTATGGACGGTCCTACTGCGGTTATCGGGGACCGACTTGCGGGTCAGGCCCCGGAGCTATCTCTCGGTCTGCTGTCCAGCGGTAACGACCTGCGGGTGGGGCGATATGGGGTGGCGCCGGCTTCGTGCGGCGCCAGGTCTCACCCTGCCGATCGATACCAACCGCTACGACCTGCGTCTCCGCGGAGTCGATCTCCTCCCATAGGTGTACCGAGATGAGCCGGAGGCCACCCTCTGTCGAATCGGCGTCGGGGAAGACATCACGTGCATCCCGCTGGGCGGACTCCATGGACAGCTGCAGGCCCTCCAGGTCGACGAGGAACTCCACGGGTGCCTGCTCAGGTGACACACGCACGAGAGCGCGGGCCTCAAGCGCGTCGACCTCGATGCGGCCCAAGACCTCACCGCCACGGGAAATCAGATCCCGGGCGAGATTCCGGGTGGAGTCGGAGATCAGCACTGGGATCCTGAGGGGTAGGCGGTGATGATGCGATGACTCGCGCGGGCCACCGAAACTTTGGGGAAGTACGACCCTACGACCTCGTTGTTGCGGTCGTCGACCAGCAAGATCTTGCGGGAGTAGCAGAAGGTGTCGTTGGCCGCGCGGTAGGCGATCCTGTCCGGATCTCTGAGTGCCCAAAGGATGCCGTAATCGGCTGTATCCCGCCAGTTCTCCCGTGCAACCGCCGCCCTGGTCTCCCACTCGCCAAGATGTCTCTTGACTATGTGTCGGTACCCCCATGTCGCGCTGCCGCACGTCAGGTTAGAGCCGCCGTACGTGATCGACCTGCCACCGATGTGGGCCTGCGAACGGTCCCTGAACGCTCGGACGATCTTCAGGTTCTCGTCGAAGACTCCGCACGCACCCCACGTAACGGATGGCGAAGCCGACCGCGCCCTCGCCTTGATATTTTCGTCCTCGGGTTCGGCCACCCACGAGTACAGAGGGGCCGCGGGCCCCGACTCATCGGAACCTGGAGATAGCGTCACCAGGTCTTCGGAGGCGACGGCAGCACCTACTCCGGCTCCCCCTACCAATGCGGTTCCAATAACCAGCGCACTCGCTTGCCGCAAGACATGTCGAATCAAGAATGTCCTCCGAGGTTTGGCCGCGGTACGCGAGATGCAACGGCAGCACGCTAGCCGTATGAACAAGACCGTGCCTGTCGGCGCCAGACGCTGAGGGTGGCGCTGTGCAGGGTGCTGCAGTCGGACACCGTTCCATCGAGAACGCGCGCTTCGGTCGCTGACCGCTTATGCGCGGACCTCCTCGAGAGTTATGTTTTGGCCGGTGAGCGATGATGTCGTCGGTCCAGTGCTGAAGCGGAAGCCGTGTTCGTTCCCAGCCAGATCTCCGACTTTGGCCTCGGCCGGGGGGATGTCCTTGTCTTGGTGAGTGGGTAGCCGGCTCGGATCACCGACACGGCCGTGGGCGCTGTGTTGGATCCCGGGTGCTGCAGCGACCTGTCGGGCCGCTTCGACCTGCTAACCGCGCAGTGCATGGACCTCGTCGGCCGTCATGTTCGGCCGGAGAGCGGCGATGTCGTCGGTCCAGTGCACGACGACGATCCCGCCGTCGGGGAATGTTGTGTGCTGCGTCAGGAGAGCGAGAAATTCGGCCTCGAGCTCGTCATCACCCTCAACCCCGATTGCCTGATTGTCTGCGTGGAAGTTCGCCACCACGACGTGCTGGCCGTCACCGATCGTGAGCTGCTTGCTCAGCAGGCGGGCCAGGTCAGCGAGTTCAGGACCGGTGATGTCGACGTCTTCGGCGGACGGCCATCGCCGAACTGAGGCAGCGGCGATCTGGTCGGGGTCGAACCTGTGCTCGCCCGGGGTTACGGCCACCAGGAGGTCTGTCATGGGTCTCCAATCACTCCGGGACGATCCGAACATAGCCTCGGATGCCCAGGTCCTTCATCCGAGACTCGATGAACTCGGCCGCCTTCGTACTGTTCGTCGTCAGCTCGACCACGCCGTCGCCATCCATCACCTCGTTACCTGCCTTCTGCAATCTGAGCAGTGTCTCGTCCATCTCGTTGATCGCTCGCTCGCGAAGGAACTCCGGGAGCGTGTCGGGCACGTAGAAGCTGTTCGACTTGCTCACATGCTTGGCGTCTCCGACAGCACCGTACTGGGACGTAAAGCCGTCCGGGTGGGCATGAGCCACTTTGCCGTCGGCGTTCGTACCGATCGGTACCACTCGTTCGTTCTCGCCGTAGACCTTGACCTGGTAGTCCTTGGCGGCGCCTGATCCCTTGACAGACGTGGAAGCGTACGAGTCGTACCGGGCGGCGGCCACTGCTTCGTCCGTCTGCGACAGTGCCGGCTTCGTGGTGCCGTCCGCGAGAGGAACGGGATCTCGCCGCAGGAAGTGGGCCATGTCGATCGCGCCGGTCTCGTCCGTCCAGTCGAAGGTGTCGCGCCGTGTGGCCCACCACAAGCCGGGATCGGCGATCAGGTCGTCCGCAGTGTTGCGCAGGATCCGTCCGGTCGCCGCGCCGGCAAAGTTGCCGGGCGCGAACGTCAGTGCGACGCCGAGGGTGTCGGCGGCGAGCTGGGCCGGAGTCGCGGTGGCGAAGTAGTCACGTGTGGCTTGCTGCGGGTCACGGACGAAGGTCGCGATGCCTGCTGACTTGTCCAGGCCCCAGGTCAGGACGCCAGAGATGCCCAGGGCCAGTCCGAGCGACCCGCCGGACAGCACGACCAGCGCGGCGATGCCGGCGCCGATCGCGAGCTGGGCCAGCAGCGGCTGGTCGTGCCACCAGTCGGCGAGTGCATCGAGTACGCCCGCCAGCCACGGGTGCGGGCTCGGCCCGGGGTCTGGAGTAGCGTCGGGCGGCAGGCTGGGGAACTCGAAGCCCGGGTCCAGGGACGGGAAGTCGTTCGGGTCGAACGAGGGCAGATCGCTCGGTAGCGCTGTCGGTAGATCGCTCGGCGCAACGGTCGGTAGATCGGTGGGCATCTGCGTGGGCAGATCGGGCAGAGCCGTCGGCAACCCGGACGGGAAACCTGTGGGTAGGTCGGTGGGTAGGTCGGTCGGGTTCAGGCCAGGCAGCTGGTACTGGTCGTTGGTCGATGTGCCGATCTCACGCGCCGTGGCCGGCGCGGCAGCGAAGATCAGCCAGCCGAGTCCGGCCAGGACCGCGACAGCCGCCAGGCGGCGCGCCCACGGGTAGATGCGCGCCGATGTGTGCTCGTAGGCCAGCTCGCGCAGGGCACGCTGTCCGGACACCAGCGCCGCACCGCGAGCGGCGGCGACCCGTCGGGGCTCGGCGGGCTCGCCACTGTTCGGCGGGCGTCGTGCGTGCCCGGCGAGAGCCTGCGCGACGTCACGTCCGACGACCCAGACCAAGCTGGTGATCGCACCAGCGATCGTGTTCACCACGGCAGGGGCGCCGAGGGCAGGACGCGTGACCCAGGTGGGTGCGGGGTGCCCGGTGAAGTTGGCGGCAGTGCGGGCCGCGAGCCGGACGGCGTCGACCAGGAGACACACCAGCACCAGGAGCAGGAACACAGGGACACGTCCGTGTCCGTTCCCTAGGAAGGACCAGGGGATGCGCAGCCACCAGGGGATGGTCGTCGAGTCCGGGTCGAGCCAGGCGGGGGTGTCGCCGTCGCCGGGCAGTGCACTGAACAGGTCGAGGCCGGCGTTGTACATCGCGTGGTCGGCGATCGCTGACCACAGCGCCACCACCGACAGTGCGGCCAGGGCGAGCCCGGACAGGCTACGTCGTGCCTGCCAGGCTGCGACCGCGAGGCCAACCACCCCGGTGACCAGAGCGGTCATGATCGCGTGTCCGCCGAACTCGGCGACCGTGGTGGGGGCGAGCAGAGCGCCATCCGTGCTCATCGGGGTCGGAACCGGTGCAAGGCCGAACCGGACGTACCCCGGCGGCAGGACGGCGTCGGGCGTCAGGCCGAGCAGGGAACCGAAGCCCACGTTGCCGGTCGCCAGGGCGGTGCGTCGCAGCGACTCCTCGACGGCGAGGAACGCCGTACCGGACGCCAGCCCCAGCAGGAGCCAGTCGACGGTCGCGAAGCGGGCGGCCCGCCGCGGCGCGAGGAGGACCAGGACCACGATCGGGACGAGCTTGCCGGCCTCTTCGACGACGCCGGCGATGGCGACCTGGGCACCGGTCTCCGTGACGGCGAACAGATCGAACTGTGCGACCTGGCCTGCCATGATCGTGGTCACCACGCCGATGCCGACCGACGACGGAACACACAGCGCGAAGAAGCCTAGGAACCCGGACCAGGTCAGCGTCTTGGTCCGCGCGAGGGCGAACCACGCAACCACGACCCACAGGCAGCCGAGGTAGGCGCGCATCCCCAGACGCAGCTCGGGCAGGAACAGCCACAGCCCGAGCAACCACAGCAGCGAACCGGCCAGCACGACTGTCCGGGCCACCGCCAGCGCGCGGGCGGCGCGCGGGTGCGAGCCGAGCCAGCGGGAACGCCATACGGCCAGGTGCTGCCACCACTCACGGGGCGCGGGGCGGGTGCCCGTGACCGGCGCCGAGGTCGGTGCACGCCCGAGCGGCGTTGTGGTCATCCTCAGCCCCCTGCCTCGGTAATCCGGGCAAACCGTACGGTGGGTGCGGCCGTGGAGGCAAGGAAGCCGACGTGACCCCGCGACCCGTGGCCTGCGGTCCCCGGGAAATGGCGTACGGGTAGGTTGCTTGACGACAGCGAGCCGTTCGCACCAGGGGGTGATCTCGATGCCATCGATTCCGCGCGGCGTGGGGCGCCTACTCGACCGGTCGAAAGAGGGGACCATCACCCCGGCCGAGGTGGAATCCGTGGTCGCCGCGATCGAGAGCGGCGTCGGTAAGGACCGGCTGTACTCGCTGATCCACATAATTGCGCGTAGCCGACCGCAAGGCGCCGAGACTTTGCTCCTGCGGCATCTTGAGTATCGGGAGGACCCCCAGGTCGCGGCGCTGGCCCTGACGACGCTCGGGGTTCAGTGGAGATGTTTCGATCAGGTACGGGGCTTCACCATGGCGGCCTTGGATGGACTGACCTGGGATGTGTTCTCCGACGTACAAGACGCTGCGATTGGGGTGGCAGGTGAGGTCCTGCGAGCCCGTCCCGACTGTGAGCTGTTGGAGCGTCTGCTGGCGCTGGCGCTGGACTCCGACAGGTGGACGGCCGGTCATCGATATCGTGCCCTTGCTCGGGCACTCGGTGCTTCGCAACAGGAGTTGTCTGGGGTCCCGCAAACGGCGAGCGCGTGGACGCGAGAAGCCATCGCGCGCCGCGCACGGGTGAGGTTCGATCGGGAATGCTCCTGAATAAGACGTCGAGGTATCGCATCAGTTCCTGGATCCCAGGTGAGGGCTGTTCGCCACCTGCGTTATACGAGGTTGAGCCGAGGCAGTCGGGTCTGGCGCAAGGTCTTCTCCAGGGCGGCCGCCGCGAGCTTGGTGGGGCACGTCAACCATGCGACGTCGCAGACGCGCAGCCACTCGTTGACGACGCCGACCTGGTCGGCGGACAGGATCGGCGGGCGGCTGCGAGCCATCACACGCGTCACCCCGAGCTGGTGTACGGCGACAGTCGCTCGCAGCGTGCTGCGGCTCAGGTCCTGTGTGGTGGCCAGGTGCGCTGAGAGTCGGCTGCGCAGGCTGGTTCCGGCGAGTCCGACGTACACGCACTCGTCGTCGCGGAACCAGGCGTACACACCGGGTACCTGTGGGATGGCGGGACGGGTGAGATTCCCGGCGTGAGATCGCGGTGCCTTCAGGAGGCGGGTCCAGCTGTCGTCTGTGGGCACTCGCGAAGTATCCGACGAAAGGGTCTCGCCGGGCACAGCGGATCTGCCAACGAGCGCCCAGCTTTCTCGCCGCGGCGCTGATCAGGTCAGGAGCGATCGAACAGGGGCCGCTCGCGGTGTTCGCGCCAGTGGTTGTCGAGCCACTCGACCTGCTCGGTTCGGAGTTGGGTCGCGAGCGGTCGGTCGTGAAGTCCGGCGTATTGGGGATATTCGGCCAGGTCGGAAGCGACGTCGATCCGGAGCCTCGTGGGGTCTACCGAGAGCAGGCCGTCGTCGAAGAGCCGATGGATGTCCCTGCGCAGCATCAACCCACCGTGCTCGAAGTGCTCCCCGAGCTGGGCGTAGCTGTACAGGTGTCCGGCTTCAAGAACGCGCGGGGGAGCGGCGCCGGTAAAGGCGCAGGTGCTCCCCTGGCTGGCGAGGATGTGTTCCCGGAACTTCCGCTGTCCCCGGCGGACACGAACGATCGAGTGCTCGAAGCCGTGGACGAGCTCGATGCGCGGTTCGGTCGCCGTCGGCCACGACAGGTCTGGCACGCGGGCGCTTATTCGGTCGAGTGCCCGGTGGGCGTTCTTGTTCGCCAGGGCCTGGTGAAAGGCGGGCCACTCGATCTCCCGGACGGAGTTGAAGCTGCCGCTCTTGAGGATGAACGGCCGGATCTCGCCCTCGTCGAGGAGCCCGTCCAGCGCTGTCCACGCAGCGTCGTAGCGGGCCGCGTACATCGTCACGTCGACCTTCTCAAGGTGCGGCGTGTCGAACTCCGATCTGCATTTTGTATTCGAGCACCGGAACCGTGGCTTGGCTTTCGACGGCGGATTCGGGCGGGTCTTTCCGCACCTGGGGCACCGCTGCATCGTCTTGGTGCCGGGAGCTTCCTCGATCTGCTCGATCACCGAGATCCCGAGGAGCCTGTCACCGTCCCACAGGGCGATCGGGTCGCCCACCTGCAGACGCTTGTGGTTCTGGACCTTGCCGTCGTACAGATACTTGATGCCGAGCTGGTCGTCATAGAGCGACCCGCCGTCGGTGGTCATCAGCAACCAAGCGCGCCGGGAACCAGGAGCGTCCATGCGCACAGCTTTGCACGAGCGGAATCGTCGTGACCGTCAGGTTCGTTCGGAGGGCGGGGAATCACCCGGGCTGCAAGTGTCCTCGCACGTCGTGCGCCTCGCACGATCTGGAAGGTAGACGCACGCCGGGTGCCGGCCGCGCGTGCAGGCCGCTATCGTGCGGGCGTGACTGTTGCCCGCCCACTGCTGTTCCTCGACGTCGACGGGACCCTATTGCCGTTCGGTGGGCCCGGGATGCTTCCTCAGCCTCGCGACGGCAAGCCGGAGGATCCGGACACGCCGCGTCCGGAGCTCGACTTCATCGATCCAGCTCTCGGCCCGCTGCTACTGGGTCTGGGCTGCGACGTGGTGTGGGCGACGGCCTGGATGGGTGACGCGAACGAGGTGATCGCGCCGCGGGTTGGGCTACCCGAGCTGTCGGTCGCTGACCTGCCGCCCTATGGCGAGCACGACCCGAACAGTCTGGGGTGGAAGACACGCGCCCTGGTCCAGGTTGCGGCGGGCCGACCGTTCGTGTGGGTTGATGACGTCATCACGGAGATGGACCGCCGGTTCGTCGAACTGGAGCATCCTGGGCCTGCGCTGCTGTTCCAGGTCGAACCGTCTGTCGGGCTCACTGCTGATGGCGTCGCTGAGATCGCGACGTGGCTGCTGGGTCTGGAGTCGTGACGGGGCGCGCAACGCCGTCAACCGGATCGAATGTTCCGACGGCTTCGCGGATCTCAAGGTTCCAGAACGCCAACAGACTCGGCGCTAGCCTGGGCTGGCGCAGGTAGTCTCAGCCCATGGCAGACTCGACCAGCCCAGGTGCTAACTACCTGGTCGGCCCAATCCGTAAACTGCTGAGCGGATCGGGCCACCCAGCGTCTGCGCCAAGCCCAACATCCTTGCCTGGCGGCGATCTGGGCTTCGGACTTCCTGACTGCGGCTACGTTCGCCTGCGGCTCTTCATCGGAGTTGACCCAGTTGTGGTCGAGTTCCAGACGTCCGCCAGGCCGGACTTGCCCTGGGACGCTGAGCAATTGAAGGAAAGTGCAGAACCGGCCGCGTTGCTTGCGCACAGGAGATCATCGGTCTCGCCGACCGGCTCGACGCCGGGTGAGCGGGTTCACGACTACGTTGCGACTCGCTCGCAATGTCAGACGCTCGTGGTTCGATGAGGCACGATAGAACGGACGTACCAATCCAGGAGCTGATGATGAGTGGTAAGCGGACGGTGATCGAGATCTGCGCCGGAGCCGGCGGCCAGGCCCTCGGGCTTGAGTTGGCCGGGTTCGAGCATCTCCTTGCCGTGGAACTTGATCCGACCGCTGGCGCGACGCTCAGCCATAATCGCCCTACTTGGGACGTGCGCATCGGCGATGTCGCCGACACCGCGGTCTGGGACCCGGCAGAGTACGCCTGGAGTTCCGAGCGCGACCCCGATCAGGCCAGCCGGGTCACGCTGCTCGCAGGCGGAGTGCCGTGCCCTCCGTTCTCGATCGCAGGCAAGCAACTTGGTGCCGAGGACGAGCGAGATCTGTTTGCTTGGGCCGTCGAACTCGTGGGGAAGGTCAGGCCAAAGGCCGTTCTCCTGGAGAACGTCCGGGGACTGTCGATGCCGCGCTTTGCCGGCTACCGGCAACAGATCAAGGACAGGCTGGCATCGTTCGGCTACTGGTCGGATTGGAAGCTTCTCGAAGCCCGTGATTACGGAGTCCCGCAGCTTCGTCCACGATTCATCCTTGTAGCTCTGCCTCAAGAGGAAGCGCGGTTCTTCGAATGGCCGGAGCCGACGCCCTGCACTGAGACGGTTGGTAGCACCCTCCGGGAACTCATGGGAGCAAACGGTTGGGCCGGGGCCGAGACATGGGCAAACAAGGCTGACTCGATCGCTCCAACTATCGTCGGCGGTTCGAAGAAGCACGGTGGTGCGGACCTGGGTCCGACGCGGGCGAAGCGTGCGTGGGCCGCAATCCACGTTGACGCAATGGGTGTTGCTGACGACGCGCCGCCCGAGGGAGCCGACGAAGGCTTCATGCCGAAACTGACGACGGAGATGGTCGCCCGCATCCAGGGCTGGGGCCCGGGCGAGGAGTACGCCTGGGAGTTCACCGGGCGCAAGACGTCGAGGTACCGGCAGATCGGCAACGCCTTCCCGCCTCCGGTCGCCCGGGCTGTGGGGAAGTCGATCATCGCGGCGCTTGAGCACCGAGGGAAGCAGAAAGATCTCGCTGAGCTCGAGGCCGAGCACGTCCATGACCCTGTGTACCTGGCCTTGCGGCAGGCTGAGTGCCCGCTCTCCCTGCACGAGCTGCGTAAGGCATCCGGCGGAAAGTTGACCGAGGTCGACGTCGAGCATGGCATCAACCTCCTGTCCCGCGACTTCGTAATCGATGTTGAGGGAGACGGCGACGCGCGCACGTACCGGTTTGTCCGTTTCAAGGGCTTCGTTGGCCAGGAGAACCACCAGCGTCACCTTGCGTTCACCGGCCCTGGGAGGTCGCGGATCAGTTGAGCGACGGCACTGTCGTGAGGCCAGGAGGTCCAGAGCCGCTGAACCCACGGCGCCGGAACATGCAGGCCAACCGGCGGCGTGACACGGGACCAGAACGGGCAATCCGGTCCGCGTTGCACGCCGCCGGGCTACGCTACCGCTGCGACTACCGCATCGATCTTCGGAGCGGGCATCGTGTCCGACCTGACATCGCCTTCACCAGGCGGCGGATTGCGGTCTTCGTCGACGGCTGCTTCTGGCACTCGTGTCCTGAACACGGTAGCAACCCTCGAACGAACAGCGGCTACTGGGGGCCGAAACTTGCTGGGAACAGGGAGCGGGACGACAGGAACACTGCCGAGCTCCGTGCGGCGGGCTGGGCTGTCATCCGGATCTGGGAGCACGAATCGGTGGCTGAGGCAGCCGAGAAGATTATGAACGTTGTGGGCCGCAGCTCCGCTCCAGGCAGCGCGGGTAATGTCCGCGACCGTAACGATGATACCTAGGCTCCGTGGCGCCGAAGCGCGTTGCGGACCTCCTCACGGGCACCCGACGGGAGTCGCATGCACTGGCTCCAGATCTTCTCCGCCGTAGACGCCTCGCGCCTGCCGACTTCGAGCCAGCGCAGGAGGCTGGCCCGGTCCTCCGTAGTCAGCCCGTCAACGGCGCGGACGACCTTGGTCGCGTCCCGGACCTTAGAGCCCAGGCCGGCGCGACATCGCTTGCACTCGGTGACAAGGCCGGTCTCCTCGCGTCCGCCAGGAAGAACGACCGAACGCCGGGAGACGGCAAGCACGGCAGTCTGCGCTGGAGCGTCAGGGTATTCCTCGCCGCCGGAGATCCCGCACACAGTGCAGAGGTAGTCGTCGCGGGCCAGGATCGCCTCTCGTTCCCTCGCGGTGACGCCCTTATCGCGTTCCGCTTTGCGCCGCGCCACGGGATCCCACACTGCAATGCCTTGTTGAGCGAAGCGCTGCTGCTCCTGGGAGAGAGAGGCGTCTTCCTTCGAGGACAGGATGGTCCACCCCCAGTCGCGCAGATCTCGCATCCGGCGGTCGGATTGCGCCACCCCCGGGAACGCTTCACGGAGCTCGTTCTTCGTGAAGACGTGGCCCTTGCCGACCACCTGCACGAGCCATAGAGCACACCGGACCATCGTGCCATTCGCGGGATCTTGCCACGAGGGCATCGTCATCGAGCTGCTCCTTCGACTCGTACGGGTGAGTTTCGGCTGGAGATCAGGTCGCATGTCAGTGTCACCTGGCATGATGCCCAGTAACCGCATGCCCGACGAAAATATCGCACAACTGGGAGAGACATAGCGTGCCCCTGCGCGACATCGAAACACCCCTTGCCAGCGAGATCACCGCCACGGTCGAAGAGCGCCTCGCCGTTGCGGAGAAGGAATCGTCGCCCGAGACGATCCGGGCCCAGTGGCGCGGTGTTGACCGTGTCTTTCACGTTATCTCGATGCCGGTCAAGCAGCTGTACCTCAACCCGACGACTCACCGGGTGAGTGCCCAGCGCGTGTTCGACCCGAAGCGCAACGAGGTGCTCGAAGCACATCCGTGGAGCGCCGAGGCGCAGGAGTACCTTGCCGACCTGCTGCGAGCGCATCCTTCGGCTCCCGGCACGCCGGACCCGGAGTTCGAGATCCTCAAGGCTGAGCTGGCGAAGTCCGGGCAGCAGGCACCTGGGCTCATGACCCGCACCGGTGTCCTGGTTGACGGCAACACGCGGTGCGTTGCGCTCCGGGACCTTGGCGAGGAGCATATCCGCGTCGGCATTCTTCCCGCCGACACATCTCTGGCAGACGTCTCTGCTCTCGAACTGCGAATCCAGCTCCGCAAGGACAAGCGCCGCGACTACCCGTACGTGAACCAGCTCATCTCGATCGACGAGCAGATTCGCAACGGCCGGACGCCGAAAGACGTCGCGAGCGAGTGGAACATCAACCTGGACACCCTGGAGAAGGATATGTGGGCGTTCCAGCTGATGCACGAGGCTGTAGAGCGCAGCCGCACTGCCGGTGGACACCAGCTAACGCTGCTGACCTTCAACGACCAGCGCGAGAGCCTCCGCGAGATCGCGCGCGTGTACCGGGCGATCAAGGGAACCGACCCTGAGGGCGCCGAACGGCTGCGCGAGTCGCGGCTGGCGGCCCTCGTTCTGCGCCTCCCCAAGACCGCGCTGCGCCACCTCGACGGGGATTTCCACACGCGATACGTCGAGAAGCGCCTGCCGTCCGCGCTCAAGACTGCCGCGCCCGAGGCGCAGTCCGTGGCGATCCCCGGGCTCGACGTTGCCGTGCAGGACCACGGCGATGATACGCGGACCGTCAAGGCCCTCACCGACCGCATCCTCCAGGCGAACGCTGCGGTTCTTGCCGGGGACGACGACGCTACGAAGGCTGCAGAGCTCATCGCGGGAGTGACGGAGGCATTCAGGGACGCAGCCAAGGTTGCTGCCGCCGACGAGAACTACCGGAAGAAGCAGAGTGCCGTCTCCGACCGCGTGCAGGACGCCGCCGATCTCCTCATCCAGGCAGCCGACGAGCACTCAAGGTCGCTGGCCGACCGGACTCTGGATTTGGAGGCTGTTGACGCTGCCCTTATGGAGCTGCGGTCAGCGATGACGATGCTTGCCAAACGCGCCGCCCGCGGTAGCACCGAGCCCGGCGATGGCGTCTCGTGGCTTCTCGAGGCTGTCCAGGACTGATGACGACCGCGACGCTCCCGACGCTCCGCCTTGCGTTCAGCCCGGACCCGGCGCGGGCGAGGCTGACCGCAGCCGACGGCCTGGGCGAAGACCTTCGCCGCCTTGCGATCCAGTTCCGGACCGCCACCCACGTATCGGCGGTAGTCGTCGAGGTCGAGATCGACGACCTGATCACAAACCTTCGCGTGCTTGCATCGTGGCCTCACACGGGACCCGGCACCGTCGAATGGGACCCGCGACTCAGCGCCCTCGCGAAAGATTCCGTGCTCGATGGGCGGGCCGTATCAGCTCGTCTCGCATCAGACAGTCCGACCTCAGACGACGTCAGCGCAGACGAGGTTCGCGGACGCCTCGGACCGAACTGGACTGGCAACCTTACGGCGTTCCAGCGCCGAGACGTAGCGAGGCTCCTCTCGCTGCGGCACGGTGCCAACTTCTCCGTGCCTGGTGCCGGCAAGACGCGAGTAGCTCTCGCGGCGTTTCAGGCCCTCCGCGAGCAGGGCAACATACGCCGACTGCTCATCGTCGGGCCCAAGTCGTCCTATGACGCCTGGATCACAGAGAGTAACGCGTGCTTCGGCAAGCCACCGACGATCCAGGTCCTGGAGAAGACTGTCGACCCTCTCGCTGAGGTGCTGATCGTCAACTACGAACGGCTGGCTGGCAGTCTCGCACGGCTCTCGCATTGGCTCGACGCGCAGTCGGCCATGCTGATCCTCGACGAAGCGCACCGCATGAAGCTTGGCGCGGACGGGACCTACGGAGCCGCGTGCCTCGCGCTCGGCCCGCACGCACGCCACCGCCTCATCCTCACCGGCACGCCTGCCCCGAACGGCGTCAAGGACCTGGAAAACCTTTTCGGGTTTGTCTGGCCGGGGACAGGGCGCCAGAAAGTGATCCAGGCCGTTGCCGGAGGCGATCTCGCCGCCGCATCGAAGGCACTCCAACCGCTATTCACGCGGACGACGAAGCGAGAGCTCGGACTTCCCGAGGTGACGACCACGGTTCGGCGACTTGCGCTGCCGCCACTGCACCAGGAGGTTTACGACGCGCTCTTGGGGCAGTTCTCCGCCCGCATCGTGCGTTCGCCCGACGACCTGGAGCAGCTCGGCAAGATCATCGTCTACATGCTCATGGCAGCAACCAGCCCGGCGCTCCTCGCCGTGGGCAGCACGCGCTACGAGCCGCTCGCGTATCGGGTGCCGCCGATCCAGGTCCCTCGCGACACCGAGCTCTTTCAGCTGCTACAGGACCTGCCGCAATACGAGTTCTCACCCAAATACCGCGAGGTGCTTGCGATCGTTCAGGCGAACGCGGCCGCCGGACGTAAGACCCTTGTATGGTCAACGTTCATCCGCAGCGTCAACACGCTGCGGGACATGTTGTCGGCCTTCTCGCCCGCCGTCGTTCACGGCGGTACCGAGGACCGGGAGTTGCAGATCGAGCGGTTCCGGAATGACCCCGAGTGCTTCGTGTTGCTGTCTAACCCCGCCACACTCGGCGAAGGCATCAGCCTGCATCACCACTGCCACGATGCCGTGTACGTCGACCGGGACTTTGCCGCAGGGCGCTATCTCCAGAGCCTGGACCGCATCCACCGTCTCGGCCTGGAACCCGGCACCCGCACCAGCATCACGGTTCTGGTCTCCGAATCCACGATCGACGAAGTCGTCGAGGCACGCCTCGGCAAGAAGCTCGACTTCATGGGACGGATTCTCGACGATCCCGACGTTCAAGAACTTGCAGACCTCGATGAGGAACCCTCGATCGGCGGCGGGCTTGACCAGAACGATCTGATGGCGCTGATGGGGCATCTCCGTGCCAATGCCGCCTGAGCCGATCCTCCGGGCCGCTGCTCGATGGCTTGACCTGATCCCTGGCAGCGGAGTCGATCGAGTTCGGTCCGTGCTCCACACCAGCCCCCGGTTCGCCGACCTGACGCCGAGTCAGTACGCAACTGGCCTGGCGTGGCTCGACGAGACGGGCCTGCTCAAAGGAGCGGCCGGAGTCGGATCCGCTAGCCAACGAGTCTTCGAGCGAGCAGTTGCTGACGCTGAATGGTTCCCCGACGCCGACATGCTGATCCGCGAGCCCGCCGAGCTGCCGGCAGATGCGCGCGAGATAGCAGATGGGCTCAGGCTTGACGAGCAAGACGCATTCCAGGCGATACGCGCAGTCTGGGGACTTTTCGACGACACACAGCGAAAGGCGATCGGCGCTGCCGGGGAGAAGGCGCTCGTCGGCCTTCTCCGCGCGACGACGGCTGCCGACGTGGACCATGTCGCGGCGTGCGCAGACGGATACGGATACGACGTCGTGGTCTCTGGCTCCGGAGTAATTGCGCATCTTGAGGTGAAGAGCACGACGCGCCACGGCCGCCTTGTGGTCTACCTCTCCCGCAACGAGTTCGAGACCATGCTCGTGGACCCACAATGGCACCTCGTCGTGCTACGACTCACCGGACAGCACACTATCGAGGCGATCAGCACGGTTTCGAACGACTCGCTGCGCAAGCTCGTGCCGTTGGATCACACGGCAGGTGGTCGGTGGGAGTCCGCAAGGTTAACGCTTCACAAGGGGATGCTTCGAGGAGGGATCCCCGCCTTGAGCGGACTCGTGACTGACCCGACCCGTGGTGTCCTGATCGCGGGTGGCGCTTGACTCGAGTAGTATCCCAGGGGATCTGACCGGCAAATCGCGCGGTAGACCACTGGGCTCGGGCTAGCAATGCTGGCAAGGCCGACTCGTGCGGACGGCTCTAGCCCCGACATCGGTCGACGCCGTATTCTGATATCGGTGGTGGACTCACCTCGCGCACGTCGACGATCTGAAACCCCGCTGACGCCCCACCAACCCCGGTTAAGGGCCGATCCAGCAGGCAAGGGCCGCATTCAACGTCTGAACCGGAATGGCAAACGCGACTGGCCAGCCAGCCGCTTGTGTCCGCAGGCCCGGAGATTGCGACTGCTCGGGCCTGGTGACTTCACGCACCGCCTCGGTGCCTACGTTCAGGTTGATTGGTCCGATCATCCGATCTGTCGTGCTCGCGACCCGAGGGCGTGCTCCATGCACCGCTGATGATCCGGCCGTCGCCGGGTCGCCAGCAGCATGAGCGACGCGCTCCGGACGTGCCCGGGACTCGCATGCCTGAATTGGTCGATCGAGTAGAACCATCCGGGGGCGTATCGACGAACGCGAGCAAGCGTGCCGGTGGCATGCCCGCTGCGCTACGTGCGCCGGTTGCCGGTGCCTAGTCTGAGAGTGGTACGCAGCAGGCACTCCCCACCCCCGCCACACTAAAGACCGCAGAATTCCAACGATCACTCAGCTCGGGCGAGGGTGGAAGGCTGCTGGCTTTTCACGAAGAGGGCTCTGCGGCCTATGGGTCGGTGTGCCAGGTGGCACACGAAGTGCCCCCGATGTTCGGTGTGAAGTTGTGGCGGTCGGCACGGGCGTCGGCACGATCGTTGCCCCGCTCCTCTGTACCAAGATCGGCGTGGGCGCTGACTGCCGCGCAGGGGTTCAAGAGGGGAAGTCGGGTCGCTGGGCGCGAATGGGCCGGGCGGGGTGGTGGATTCCCACTCGATCTCGCCGCGGGTGGGACGAACTGGGCGCGAAGGTTCACCCACCATGCCGGGCGCGTTGGCCTCAGACACGCCAGTAGCGCGACGTAGATTGTTGGTCATGTTTGGACGGGACGATTTTGAGTGGCAGCGCCTGATCGAGGCGGGTACCGCCTTCCTCGTCGAGCAAGCGAGATTGCGGCGCACAACGACGTACACGGAGATGGATGCGACGTTGGCGCGCCGAACCGGCCTGCGACGATTCGACTTCTCGCAGGTCGAGGAACGTGCTGCGATCGGTGAGTTGTTGGGCCGGATCGTTCGGTCTGATATCGCCCGCACGGCGTATGCGGATGGCCCGCTCATGCTCTCCGCGCTTGTGATGTATCTCAACGAGAACGACGCCGGTACAGGGTTCTATGTCCTTGCCGAGGAACTTGGATTGCTTAGCCCGGGTGCGACGAGGATGTCGAAGGAACGATTCTGGATTGACCAGGTGACGCTACTGCAGGCCCATTATGCCGCGCCACGCTAGCGGACCGATCGGAAAGAAAATCGCGCGGTGCTGCCGGACTGGCGCAAAGCAACATGGCAGGTTCCAAGACCTTACTCTTGATGCCTTAATTCGAACTCAATCCAGTAGACGCGGGCCCCGAGACGTCCCTATTTCATGGGAGGTTCCGCTCGGGACTCGACCTCGTCGATGCGGAGCTGGCGACGACGATCGTCTGCGAAACATCACCCCGTTCCGCTGCCCGAACTGCTGGCGGTCTTACTAGACTCGGTTCGAGACGAGCCCACGGACGTCTGGAGGACAATAGGATGAGCCTGAGCAGGACGCGAACTTGCTCCTGGTGCGGAAAGCCAGGACACGATAGGCGGTCATGTGAGGTTCCCAGCAATGCCGGGCGGTGCAGCGTGTGCCATTTCCATGGCCACGACCGACGCAACTGTCCCCAGTTGAGGGAGTAGATGGTTCACTCGGCATCAGGGTGCCATAGGGGGTGGCGTAGAGAAGTCTCCGGATTGGTCGTTTCTCCTGTACATATAAATCAGTCCTTTGACAACCGCCAGCCCTCAGAAGACCAAACGAAGGCGGGTCCCGGCAATCACCAGGACCCGCCTCCAAACGCCCTACCCCAGAATCACGGCCGGATCGTAGGAACGAAGTTGTTCAGCAGGAACTTCCCCTTCTTCCCCGGCGGCAGCTCACCCATGAACCGAGTCACGACACCGGTCCGTTCCGACTTGACCCACAGCTGGAAGTCGATCGTCTGGACCGAAGGGTCGGCCCAGTGGTCGGTCTGCGCGGCCACGAGCACAGCCTTCGTGGCGCCCTCGACCTCGACGTACGAGGCGTAGTAGCCGAGCTTGTTCAGGTCCTTCGGCTTCGGCATCGTCTGGTCCACGAAGGGCGACTGGACGAGGATTCGCCAGTGCTGGTCCCCGGACTCCTCGGAGATGGGGTTGGGGGAGATCCACTCGTGGCCCTTGCCGCCGTCGCCCACGATCTTCTCGCCGGTCCACTTGGCCGGGACCTTGTAGTGGACGCCGTTGGTCTTGGTCTTCTGCCAGTTGTCGGTCGCGCCCGGGGTGGGCTCACCGAGCTTGACCTCGGTCCCGACCTGGGGGCAGTCAGCCGCAGCCATGCAGGCCACCGACGACGTGCCGGCGGTGGCGGTCGTCGTCGTGCCCGCCGTGAGGCCCACGACGAGGCCGGCCAGCAGGACCATCGAACCTATCTTTGCCTGTGTGTTTCGCATGTCTCCTATGACGCCGCAGCGGTCCGGATGGTTGTGCCTGTTTTCAAACTCGTGAGATGTACTGGCAGGTCGGACGCTATTTCGGCTGATTTGCAGGCCTCAGCGGCCGAGCCGCCGATAGAGTCCCGGCATGACCGGCCCTCGGCGCTACCGCGACGTACGCACCGCCACGCTCACCGCGGCACCGGAGGTCGTGTGGCGCGCCGTCCTCGATCAGGTGGAGGTGCTCGGGCGACCGTCCTGGTACGTGCGGCTGATCGGCTGCCGCGACCGGCGCGCCGCGGGTCCGAGGCCACTCGCGGCAGGTTCGGTAGTCCCGGGATTCAGGGTGACGACGGCGGATCCGCCCGCCGAGCTCGTGCTCGACGGCGTCCACCGGTTCTCGGTCTACACGCTCACCTTCCGCGTCGTCCCGACCGATGCGGGCACCCGCCTGGAGGCGCACACCGACGCGGTCTTCCCGGGCTTCCTCGGCGCCATCTACCGCCTGCTGGTGATCGACTCGCGCCTCCACAAGCTCGCGACCCGGAGCATCGCGACGCGCATCCGCCGACGGGCAAGCAGCCTCGACGGGAGCCGCCCGTAGAGTTTGCCTCTCGACCAACGGGGGAGAGCGCCATGACCGGAGACCCGCACGCCGACCAGAACCCGCACTCGCCGTCCGACCGAAGCCTGCGCTCGCCGTCCGACGAGGAACGGCCGGCCGCCCAGCCGGAGGTCGAGCAGGCCTGCGCCGAGGCGGAGCAGCCCGAGCCGGGCAGCGCGCCGGAGACCTTCCCCGGGCACACCCAGGCCGAGGCGGAGACCGTCGCCGAACGGTATGGCTACGGCCGGCTCGTCCAGACGATCACGCTCGCCCCGTCCAGGCTGCTCGGCCTTGTGTTCGTGCTCGTGGTGGTACTCGCCCTCCTCGGCACCGTGCTCCTGTTCCGGTCCGACGGCGGCACGACCGCCCGGGTGGGCGGGATCGCGTTCTACCTCGCGGCGGCCGCGACCGCAGTCCTGGGCTTGGTGCCCTTGCCCCTGCGCCGGCCACGACCGCCGGTTCCCCGGCTGTTCGTGTTTCGGTGCGGCGTAGTCTTCGGCGTCGACGGGCTGCTGGCCCCCTACGCCTGGCCGGACCTGGAGCTGCGCCAGACGGTCGTCACCTCGACCGGCGGCTCGGACCAGCGGGAGGTCCGCAGGCAGGTGCTCTGGATCGGCCCGCGCGGCCGGAGCAAGCGGTTCGCCGTCCCCTCGTTGCACCACAAGACCGTGACCGACCTGGCCAGGGCGGGCGGCGCGACGATCAGCTGACCCACGTCCAGCCCTGGCGCACGCCCGCTTCACGAAAACGGATGGGTCGACCAGGTCGTGTGCGCAAGGATGACGGGCGTGGACCCACGAGCTGACGCCGCCGCCCTGGTCGCCGACCGCTACCCGGACGCGCGCTGGGCGCTCCTGGCGGGCAGCGTGCTCGACCCGGGGTCCCGGACGGCGGGTTCGGACCTCGACATCGTGGTGTGCGTGCCCGACGACGCCGTCGGGCACCGCGACGCCACGCGGTGGCGGGGCTGGCCGGCCGAGCTGTTCGTGAACACCGAGGCCGGGCACCGCTGGTTCGTCGCGCAGGAGACGGCGCGGCGGAAGCCGACGCTGGCCCGGATGATCGCGACGGGCGTGCCGATCGTGGGGGAGGCCCACGTCGCCGGGCTGAAGGCCGAGTGCCAGGCGGTGCTGGAGGCAGGTCCGGGACCGGCGTCGGACACCGCGCTGGAGGACGCCAGGTACGGCGTGACCGACCTGCTGGACGACCTCGCCTACGCACGCGACGGCGGCGAGGCGGACGTGGTGCGGTCGGTGCTGTGGGAGCGGGTCGGGCACCTGGCGCTCGCGGCGGCCGGGAGGTGGGACGGCGGCGGCAAGTGGCTGCTGCGCGAGCTGCGTGCCTGGGACCTCGGGTACGCCGCCCGGTGGGTGGCAGCCCGGCACGACGACCGGACGATGGTCGCCGTGGCGCGGGCGACGCTCGACGCGGCGGGCGGGCCGTTGTTCGAGGGATACCTGCGGCAGGCACCCGTCGTCGACGAGATCGCGGCGAACTCCACCCCGCCGTCCGCGGTGGTGCGCCGGGCGGCGCGCGCGATCCTGCTGGACGACGAGGGCCGGCTCGTGCTGATCAAGCGGACGGTCCCGGGACGCGCCCCGTACTGGGTGACCCCTGGCGGAGGCGTCGAGCCCGAGGACGCCTCGGTGGAGGACGCGCTGCACCGCGAGCTGGCCGAGGAGCTCGGCGCGACGGCGCGCATCGTCCGGCAGGTGTTCCTGGCGTCCCAGCCCAAGGACACCGGGATCAGCGTGCAGCACTACTACCTCGCGCGGGTCGTCTCGATGGACCTTGCGCTGCGGTCCGGCCCCGAGTTCCAGGAACCGGTGCGCGGCACCTACGACGTCGAGCGCGTCGACCTGCGCGACACCGCTGCGCTGGCCGGCACCGACCTGGTACCCGCCGCGCTGAAGGCCTTCATCCGGACCAACCGCGACGCGCTGCTCGCCGAGGCCGAGGTCCCTCTCCCGCACCGCCGGAGACCATGAGGGCTTCTCCGACGTCGGTCAGGAAGTGGTGTGCCCGGCCGTCCCGCCGGACGGTGGTGATCAGACCCGCGGCGCGCAGCTTCGCGGCGTGCTGACTGATCGCTACGGTCGTCGTGCCCGCGGCGGAGGCGAGGTCGCGCTGGGTTCGCTGCCCCCGTGCGATCGCGGCGAGCATCGTCGCCCTCGTGCCGCCCAGCACACCCGCGAGGTCCGCGACCCGGGGCGATGGTTGGTGCTCGGCACCATCGGCGTCGCGTGCCAGGGGGTAGGTCAGGACCAACGGCGCGTCCGGGTCGAGCGGGATGTGCCCGCTGACCCGGGTCGCGAAGTAGCTCGGCGCCACGACGAGACCTCTGCCGCCCAGGTCCAGCACGGCGTCGGTGTGCTGGTCCACGGTCAGTGTCGAGGTGCGCTGATCCCACCCGACCGTTCCGTGGAGACGCCGGAGGACCTCGCCGAGCCCGTCCGTGGCCAGCTCGGCGGTCCGAGCCCGCAGGTCGGCGGCCAGGTGGCTCTCGATCGTCGTCCACTCGTCGCCGATCAGACCATGGGCATAGCGGTGGAGCGCGCGGAGGAACGCGCGGCGTTCGGCGTCGCTGGTGAGCATCCGCCTGAGCCGCGTCAACGACGGATCGCCGAAGGGGCTCAGGTAATCCACCTCGGCTCTCAGCCGCTCCGCGGGGGCATCGAGGAACGCGGCGGCCGTGCCGGCCGCCGTCGGCGTCGGGCCCGTCACACCCACGAGGTCGAACAGGCAGCCGGTGCGGGACGCGAAGCTGTTGATCTCCAGCTCGTCCGGCGCCGCGAGCGACCGGCGCATCCGGTCCCTCCAGGCCAGCCAGCGCCGTCCGGGGTGCGGTTCGCGCAGGACCGCGACGCTCTCCCACGCTTCGGCCAGCGGCCCGATCGTCGGCACGAACCTGACCTTCGTGAGGTCGGCGGGGGTCAGGTGGAAGCTGGTCATCGATCGACGTGTCCTCGGGTCCGCGCTTCGGTGGAAGGGCTCGAAACAGGAACGGTGCAGGCCAGGCGACGATTCCCCCGGCGATAAGGCCAGGCTTTCGACTCTCGACCGGCCGAGGGTTCCCGGGCGACGGTACTCGTTCAGCCGTCGATGAAAGGAAAGCACATGAAGGCACGCACCCTGGGGGCCGTCCTGGCGGCCGTCGCGTTCGGCGCGGTGGCCATGGCCGCGCCGGCCGCGGCCGACGACGCGACGGACTCGGTCCGCATCACCTCGGTCAGCAGCACCGCGGCCGTCGTCGCCCCCGACAACCGGGACTTCTGACCGGCCGTCGCCGCGGGGCGCCGGGTGCGGTCGCACCC